>JAYSSG010000063.1:0-5657 GCA_043720655.1 Candidatus Altimarinota bacterium | reverse complement strand
ACTTACTACATACCCGAGAGCTGGTATATCCAACTCATGATAGAGTGAGGTATTTTTGGTATAATTCTTTTTGCTTTTATTATACTCATCGTTCTTTTTCGACTACGCAAGAATAAATACCTCCTTGGCACAACACTTGGTATTCTCTTGATGAATCTTGTCCTACACTCTTTTGAATCAGTACATACGACATTTATGTGGAGCATGATAGTTGCCAGTGTGATGCTGATTCCTCAGATATCAAAAAAACAACAACTATAAAATCTCTTTGACAAGTGTTTTCCAGTCTTCTAGTGAAAGATCTTCAGCACGGACATTTTCTGATACCCCTACAGTCAAAAAAGCTCGTACAATACTATCATTTTTGTATCCAGCATTGAGGAGATTTGAAGAAAGTTTTTTTCTTTTTTGTGCAAATCATTGCTTGACAAGAGTGAGTATTTTTTTATTTGTTTCTTTGCTCTGGAGAGTATTGAGAGTAAAGCGGAGACAGGTGGACCATACCTTTGGAATCGGGACAAAATTATTGGGATTAATATCACATATTTTAGTAATTTCTGCCATGAGTTGACAGGCGAGAGAAAGAACTGAGTGCTTACCATCTCGGGCAAGAATCCTATCTCCAACCTCTTTTTGCATGGTCATAATGAGAGATTTGGGAAGGTGATCCACGCCATAGAGGAAGTGCATCAAAATAGGAGAAGTGATATAATAGGGGATATTTCCATACACAGTATATCAGTCAGGGAAGGGTATTATGGTATCATAGTTAGAAGCTTCTTTTGAAATATTTATCTTCAAAACGTCATGATGATATATGTCTATTTTTTTTCAAAACCTCTCTCGCAAAGGCTCAATCATATCAGTGTCTATTTCTATAACTTTGAGAGATTTTGGGTGTTTAGAGAGCAGACATTCTGTGAGGTCTCAGGGTCATGGACCCACCTCCAAGATATCTTCTCATGAAAGATCGTCGGCATCAACTATATTCTCTAAAATATTCTTATTTCTGAGAAAATTTTGTCCAAGATGTTTTTTTGCAGTAATAGGCTCTTTTATCATCTGATGTTGACATTACGAGTGATTCCTTGAACAGAGCGGACAAAGTTGGTCAGTTTTTTCTTAAATACATCCCACGTATTACTGACTTTTTCTTGGAAGCTTGTTTGTGACTTTTCGATAAATTTTTCTTGGGATTTTACTATTTCTCCTTTATTCCAGCTGGCTACCTCTATGCTTGCTGCGTCTTTATATGATTTCACTACATCACTTGCCAAGTCATGACAGGATGAGTAGCTTGCCAGAAGGAGTTTGGTATTGTTTTTAATGAAACCACTTTCTATCTTCTGCAGAGCACTGTCTCGTGCCGTGTTACATCAAGCAATGAGTCGAGCATAAATACTCGTTTCATCACAGGTTCCATACAATCATCGGCAAAAATCATTTCACATAGTATGGATGACTTCTGTTGTTTTTGATCCTTCCTTGGTATTTTTTATAGATTGCACTTTTTGGCGTGCCTCATCAAAGAGTGAAAGTCATGATGTCTCTTGGATCTTTATCTTCCATTCATATTTGAGTGCTTCATTGAATTCGTAGTTAAATTGTCATGGCTGATTTTGATCAGGAATACCCAATCCAAAACTCTCTGTAACAATGAAAAGTCAGAGAAAAGAAACAAGAAAAAAAGTAGCTACTTTCATAGTATTTTTCATAGTATTTTTTTCCATAATGAAATATGCTGTGGTGACTTTTTTTGTTTGAGTCAAAAAGCTCATGCAATGATAGTTCCGAGGACGATACTCGTAATCAATACATCGACTTTTTTGATTTTCTCTTTCCCTTTTCTAAAAAACATGGGATGATAGTTATGAATCGAAATCCTCAATATGCTGGACTTTGACACTTCTGGAGTCTACAATGAGATAGGGGATGGTCACGATAAGCATGCCTCGTTCTATTGTAGCCCTGATGGTGTCGAGAGCGAGGTTTTCTGGAAGTATGATAGACCGAGAAAAAGGACCATAAAAACATTCTTGTACCGGTATTTTCAAGGCTTCTTGGTATATCTCTGGTTCTGGTCTATTACCACTAATGGAGAGGACATTTCGAGAAATAGTGACATCGACATCACTCCGAGGGACTCCAGCGAGTGGCGCTATGATGATATACCCTTCTTGTGCTTCGAGTATGTCAACGGCTATCTGTCATACGTCTTCTCCGTGTGGAATGTCATTATCGTGTATCTCTATATGATGTGATGAGTTTCAGAGATTATGTCATTCTATCTGAGGATATTCATCAGTAGGACGTTTGAGAAATTCGAACATAGAGGAGAGAATAGGAAGGTAAAATACTATGCTTGTGCTATTTTTGAGAGCTTTTCTGTTTGCTCGTAGGCTCCAAGAGCCATGACAATATCATCTATGTTGCCCATCATAATGCTTGGAAGATTAGAGAAGTTTTCACCAATTCTGTGGTCAGTGATACGATCTTGAGGGAAATTGTACGTGCGTATTTTTTCACTTCTATCTCCAGTTCCTACCTGAGCTAACCGTGCTTCTCAGAGAGCTTTATTTCGCTTGGCTTCTTCAAAAGCATATACTCGAGACCGAAGAATGTGTAGAGCCTTTTCACGATTTTTTAGTTGAGATCGTTCATCTTGACACTCGACGACCATGCCTGTAGGGGTATGAACCATACGTACTGCTGATTCAGTTTTGTTGACGTGTTGTCATCCAGCTCCCCCGGCTCGACAAACAGTAATTTCTAGATCTTCGTCACGGAGCTGCACATCGAGTTCATCCACTTCAGGAAGTACGGCTACGGTAACCGTACTCGTATGGACTCTTCATTTATTCTCAGTTTCTGGTATTCTTTGTACTCTATGAGTGCCTCATTCAAACTTGAATCTCGAATAAGCACCTTCTCCAGAGATTTTCATAATAATTTCTTTGACACCGTCAGCGTCATTGCGAGATTCTGACATGGTCTCGATTTGGAATTTATGCTTTGTAGCAAAAAGCTTATATGATTCTGCTAGTTCTGCACCAAAAAGACCAGCTTCGTCACCACCAGCACCAGCTCGTATTTCGAGAATGACATTTTTTTCATCATTTGGATCAGGAGGTATCAGGGCTATTTTGAGTTTTTCAGCAAGAACCGGAAGAGTATTTTCAAGTTCAGTGATTTCTAGTTTTGCCATTTCACGTATTTCTTCATCAGATTCTTGTCAGAGCATTTTCTTAGCTTCTTCTAGGTCTGATGTAGATTTCTGATACTCGTGATACATTTTGACGATGGGGTCAAGGTGTTTTTTGCGTATCATGACCTCTTTCATTTTTTTCTGGTCACTATAAATATCTCCTGATTCGAGGAGTTGTTCGATAGATTCGAGTTCTTGGACAAGTGGTTCGAGGGAAAAAATCATACCCAGATTATACACATAATCTAGAAAATAAAAGACCTTTTGATTGAGAAAATCCTGATTCGTGTAGTATATGTCTTATGTCGCTTCTTTCACTTCAAAAATATTGAGAATGGTACTACACTAGATACTTCCCTTCTATTCAAATACTACGTGAGAAAATTCTCAAAAAATCAGAGAATCCTGAAATGACAGAGAGTGTTATAGAGAGATTGGAGCCTTTATTTATTGAGAAAAATATTATAGAAAGTCGAATCCATAATTACATTTCTTGAGGAAAGACACTCTACTTTATCCGCCAAAAGCTACTGCAAAAAAAATTTGATACTCAGCTTGTAGAAGAGTGCATATCTCAGTCAAAAGAGATACTATCAGATCCAGAAACATATCGAACTATTATCGAAGCTCGTTGCAAAAAAGCCAAAGACAGGGGATTGTCTCGCAGGAAAATCTTCTACGAATTACAAGGACATTATCCTGATGCACGCATCTTGATAGAAGAAGCCCTGGGAGGATATGATGATACAAGTATTCTACAAAATAAAGTCTTACCACGCTTGCTCGGTTCTCACTCAAAAGAAAAAATTATTCAGAAATGCCTTCAGGCAGGATTTTCTTTCAGAGATATACAGACAGCTCTCGTGAATGATCAAGATGATTAGGTAGCTCTTTTTTTATAAAAGTGTATACCAAAAGCAGATAGAAGAAGACTCAGAAGGGCGATTATGATAATTTTTGCACCAGTAGGAACATCTGTCATAGATTCTATAGATATATCCATTGCACATTCTGAAGACTCTTCATCATCGACGATACAGGCGACAGAATACTCTCCAGTTTTGTCAAACGTGATACTTCGTGTACAGCTATTATAAGTGTTGACCACGTCTCCATCTCGTCGTACTTCTATGACACATTCACTATCAGAATTTGGTACTTCACAAGTAATAGTTGTACGGAATGGTGCACCACCAAAAGTACCTCCTGAGCTCTCAATCCCTTCACAAACAAGATTTTCTTCCTTTGTGTCATTAACGATAATTTTAGTTTCATCACAATCATCCACATCTCCGTCTGTATCGACACCGTTTGCACCTACACAGACAGTATTGGTTTCATCGGGGAAAGTATCAGTATCGACTGATGTTTCCTTACAAGTGTAAGCAAATGTCTCTCCAGGATCAAAGAGGGAATCTCGATTTCCAATATTCTTTATCAGATTTCTTGTTTCACTCTCATCTCGTTCACAGTCTCGTGAAAGCTCATCTGTGATTTCCACATTTTCAAGAGATTCATCTCCATCATTGGTTACCTTAACAGAAAATTTTGCCGTACCGTCTTTATCGATTTCCTGTTTATCATCGAGATCATCGGTATCATCTTTCTCGACTGAGATGCTTGGATTGGTTTGTCTAATAAATATTTCTGTTATATCAGAATCTGTGACATTTTGTCCAGAGGTAACTCAGACTCATTTAATAGTGATAGTATTTCTATTACTTGGAAAGGTTGAACTAGTGACATTTGAGCGAGTACATTGATAGGTAAAGCTTTCTCCAACATCAAAATTGGTAGTTGCTCATCCAGCATAGAGTGATGCGGTTTGAGCCGTTGTTCTCGCACAATCACCCGCAAGTGGATCCTCTATGACCACCGTCTTGAGAGCCTCATTTCCATTATTGAGAAATCGAATAGTGAAAGTGGCAGTACCATTGTTTTGTACTCTCTGAATATCATTTCCATCTGTATCTGGCGTACCAGGCGTTGAATCATCTTTATCAATAAATACACTCGGGATAGTACTTGGGGGAGGATTTGTGATTGTGATATTTTTAGCACAAGGAACAGGAGTAGTCGTCTGTCCATCAATAAAACATCCAATACTATAGGTTCCTGCTGTAGGGAAGTTGATCGTTCCATCTGGAAGGGTACCTATGACTGTTCCACCTTGTTTGATAATATAGCTTGTTGCATTTGTTGCGCTACAAGAATAATTGATAGGTGTATTTATTTGAGCACTTGTAGTAGAAAGAGTCAGACTATTACATACAGCTGCCTCAGTGACTGTACCTGGAACAGTGATATTTTTATTACACGCAGCAGATGTGATATTTGTTTGAGCACCATTTTTTACAAAACACTCAACTGAATAAGTCTTATCTACTACACTTCCATTTGCAGGAAGACTATAGGCAAACGTCTTTGTGGCGAGTGATTGGTAGTCGATAGT
>JAYSSG010000062.1:0-5815 GCA_043720655.1 Candidatus Altimarinota bacterium | reverse complement strand
ATGCTCTTGGCTGGATAGTATAATAATTCAAAAATAAATTTGCAAGTCGTGATCTGTAGAATTAATACAGACTTTCTATGTCTTTTTTTATACGTATTCTATCCTCCTTCCGTTTCTGGACTGCTGTGTGTTGATGCGTTTTTTTGTGACTTGTTTTGGGCGATGCTATGCCATTATCTTGGGTATTTCAGCAGCCAACATATCTCATCGAAAAAGACACTCTTGGATTGACAGAATATAGCTGTGATACCACCAAGGCAGAATGTAGAGTCAACTTTGATTTCACTCCCAGTATTCCCGCAGAAGAGCCTCAAAGTCATTATACTTGCTTGATAGATTTTTGATTTTGACCTACTCCTGAAGATACTAAATGTAATCCTAACACTATCATTTTCCCAACCTGAGATCATCGGGTACGACTTGTAATTACTCATATTGCTTCTGCCAGTATTGTTCGAGAGGGTGATATTATGATTCATAATAGTATTGATACATGAGGTGGAGATGAGGTCTCTTCTTACTCAGCGGATATAACATGGCAAAGCTCCACGCAACTCCTTCGTAGTGATGATGCTACTTTATCTGAATATATATGCGATCCAGATGCTGAATCATGTCAGATAAATATCTTGGTCGCACCAAAAAAAAATGGTCAAAATGATTCTGGATTGACCTGTCTTGTGACGGCTGATTTTGAGCTCTTATCTTGAAGTGATCCTTGTAATCCTCTTCAATCAATTGTGCCTGTCTGAGACCATACTCTCACAATCCAAATTCTTTCAAAGATAGATTCTGCAGTCGTGACAACTCGAGTTATTACTCTCAAAAATTCACCTATTGATACATCGATTGATCCACTTCGTGTGACGTCGACTTTTGTCTGGCAATCACCGACGTATCTCCTCTCCAAAGATGATACCTCTCTTATCGAATATGTCTGTGATCCAGATTCTACAGAATGCAAAATAAATCTCTCGGTAACTCCACTTCTTGATTGATGAGAGACTTCACAGCTTACGTGTAACATCACTTCTGACTTTCCACTCGACCCTACGTCAGATCCTTGTAATCCAAGTACTTCAATCGTTCCAACATGAGACCATATTCTTTCTATCAAAATTCTTCAGAAATCAGACGGTAGTGTATTAACTTCGCGAGATATTCTTCTCAAAAATGCACCCATTGATACCTCTATAGATCCTACTCGGGTAAATTCTTCTCTGACTTGGCAGTCGCCTACGTATTTACTCCTAAAAGAAGACACTTCTCTTCTGGAATACACGTGTGATCTATCTCAGCTTGAGTGCAAAATAAATCCTATTTTCATACCATTACTGGATGGTGCAGAAAGTTCTCAGCTGACATGTGAAGTCACTTCTGATTTCACCTTTGTTTCCACTTCAGATCCCTGTAATCCAAACACATCTTTGGTACCTCCTGGTGATCATACTGTGGTTCTAAAAATCCTTCAAAAATCAAGTAATTTGACACTGATAACTCGTGAAATCTTGCTCAAAAATCCTGTTCGTGTCACTGGAGGTGGATGATCTGGTGGTTCAGTTGGGTGAGGAAGTTGAAGTGTTTCTCTGATGGATCTCAATACTGTACAAATGACGGTTCAGAGTGGACTTGATTGAAATGGAACATGTCGAAGTGATATATGTCAGGTAAATTTTCTCGCTGAGGTGCCCACTGGCGCCGTATGTCGCTGGAATTTTGGAACCGGTGTTTTTGAGACTGACTGAACCGATACAAAATGTAATCCATGATATGTGAAATTTCCTTTTAATACCAGAGTGACACTCACGGTTTCTGATGCTATGTATCCTACAAATACTTACACAAAAACATTGGATATTTTTCGTGCCGAAACTTCCATTCCTCATCTCTCGCCACAAGCTCGTATAGATGTGCAGTGAATTTTATGAAAAAATAAACGTCTTATTGACGGTGGAATTATATGTGCTATTGGGAATGATGAAACCTGCTCAATGAATCTGACAGGTGAAAAGAGCCTCAATGCCAAGGCTTATTTTTGGAATTTATGAAATGGACATATTTCTGAAAAGGAAAATCCTGGCGCTGAAAAATATACTTTAGGGAAGCATCGAATTATTCTCTATATCGTGAGTGAAACGGGTATTTCTTCAGAGATAGCCTATACTATAGAAGTCGTCAAAAAATTTGATACTCCTCTAGAGAAAATATGTCTTGAATGTGAGAAAATGAAAGGCAAAATACAGATATCTGCTGTTCTTCCAAATCCTCCGCACTCAGATACGGTTGAATGGATAGAATTACGAAATACTTCTTCTGAAAAGTATCCTCTCGATGTATGTGTTCTTTCTGATGATACCAAAAAATACTCTTTATCTGGTGAATTATGAGCTGGGAAAACTCTCCGACTCCGTCAACTTCAAACAGGTCTTACCTTATGAAATACTCATGATAGTCTTGAGTTGCATTGCGGTGAATTCTTGATTGATTCTTTCGTATGGGACTTTAGTATTCCAAGTGGATATATTTTACGTCGAGAAATATTGGATCGTCCTCCTGTCCAAGTCAATATCGTCTCGATAGTAGATGGTGATACTATTGATGTGATGCTTCGTAATAAAAAAACTCGAATTCGCCTTCTCTGAGTCGATACCCCTGAGACAGTTCATCCACGAAAAGAGGTAGAAAAGTTTGGTAAAGAGGCTTCTGATTTCACGAAAAGATCTTTAGTAGGAAAAACAGTATGGATAAGTTTTGATCATGAACCAATCGATCATTATGGGCGTACCCTCTGATATATTTGGGAATGTGAGAATGATTTTGATATAAACGCCTGCAGGCTCTTTAATGCTCGACTGATATCGGAGGGATATGCTCGCATGGAGCGTCGTTTTGAATTTATGTATTATGATTCTTTTGATATTCTTGAAAAAGGAGCGAAGAAAAATAAGATCGGTATTTGGTCTGATGCTGAGGTTGCCAAAAATCTCGAAAAACTCTCTGATGAGGAAGATGAACAACTCAAACAAGAACAAGAGGAAGAATATCTCCGACTCCAAAAAGAGCTTCTTGAGCTCGCTAAGAAACAATGTGAAGAAGAGGGGATATGTGAAAATGTGCCAACTTGGGTTGATATTACTCAGAAGATGACGACCTTCTCTGCACGCGTTCTCGTGAGTTGACTCCTCAAAGTAAACGGGCGTACGTGGTGAGATTTTCCTGTGAAAATTAAGATTTTTTCTTCAGGACAGGAAGTATATTCAGTCCAGACTCGTAGCAATACATCAGGGAAGTACGAAGCTGAGTGGTATCCAAAAATACTGTGAGAATATAGTGTGGAAGCAATTTTTGAAGAGTGAGAAGTTCTGTTAGAATCTGAAAAAGGTCTTTTGAAACTCGAAAAAACTCTTTTAATTGAGCATATTTCTGATCATTTCTTGGAGCCAATGACAGGAGTAATCCTCGTACAATGAAAGATGACCAAGAATCGATGGGTAGGAAAGGATGGTATATTTTATTGCCAAAGTCGAGGCTCTTGTTCTATAAATCTCCAAGCAGATTATAATCGAAAAAAAGACGTAATATATGAATGGCTATTACCAAATGGTGAAATATTTACAGGGAAAAATCCACCCAGTTTTAAAATAGAATATTGAGATTTTTCTATTCGATTAAAAGCTACAGATGAAATCACACAAGAGTTGTCTGAAATAACACTTTCTATCCATCATTGAGCTATACCAAAAGCTCCTAAAAAAAGCTCTTCCACATCTTCAAAATATACACTTGACCTCAAAGATTCTACGATGGACACGTGAGGTGGTGTAATCACTGAGACATCTTCTATGGGTCTTGGAGGTATTTTGGCTGTCCTAGTATTTCTTTCAGGTATTTCTTTCTTATTTTTCTGAAAACAAAACATATAGCTTTCCAGCGAAGTGAAAAAGAGTTTGTATTGACAAATGTATATTTTTATAATATAATATTTATGCTAATTTTATTATATGAATTCACCAGACTCCTCCCCGGAAAAATCCTCGAAATCTCCTACTTATAGTGGTTTCTTTGACGTCTTGATAGTGCAGAAATGAACCGAGACAAGACTTAATAAGAGTGTTTATTTCAATCGTGAGAGAGGACATTTTTACGCTGTCTCAGATAATGATATAGAGGCTAAATTCCGTGGCCCGGAAGTGGGTCTTGTATTGGTGTGATATGTCGAAAATGGACACATAATATTTCCAAATAGAGAATATCAAGCTATGGAAACTATTGTTCCTATACATTCTTGAATCAGCTCCATCACTCAAAATACAACAACAGCACTCCAGATAGCTCTTGGTGCTCAAGAGTCAATGTATCAGGGTTCTTCTACGTCTCCATCATATTTGCCTCCGCTATGACAACGTCCAAAGTTTGCTTGAAAGACATAATTCTTTTTTTAAAACCCTCTCCAGCTGAGAGAGGGGTTTTTGTGCGTTGCAATTTCATATTTTTTATTATAATCCCTGCATTATTTCTTATTCATTTTAAGTATGCAAGCAACCAGTAAAAAGGCGAGTTCAAACACGTTTGAAATCACTATCAAAGAAAGTGGAGTTGAGATGGAAAAATATAAAAAAGAAGCCGTTCGTGCTCTTGCAGAGGAGCGTCAATTTCCTGGTTTCCGAAAAGGAGACGAGGTACCTTTTGAAGTCGTAGCTCGAGAAATAGGGGAAGAGAGAATCATGCAGGAAGCTCTCAATCAAGCACTCCAAATTCTCTATCCGAAGGCGCTTAAAAAACTCGCAATCACACCGATTGATATGGGTGAAATCAAGGATGTCACTTCTGTCACGCCACTTGAAGTTACTTTAATTGTAGAAGTAGCTCCAGAAGTAACTCTTGATCTCAAGAAAATCGAAAAAATAAAAGTTGATGTGGCAGCTGTCTCTGTTCCGGATGAAGAACTTCAAAAGGAGCTTGATGAAATAATCGTTCGTGGAACACATTTCCATCCTCGTGGAGCACATCATGGTCATCATCACGATGAAAATGGCGATGTCGGTGACACTGACGTAGCTATTCATGATGGGGATAAAGTTCGCGTTAATGCTATTGGGTATGACAAAAAAGGTGGTACCACGGATGACCGTATGAAACTCACTGATTTTGAACTTACTATTGGTGCGAAGTTGATGATTCCTGGCTTTGAAGAGGCGCTTATTGGAGCAAAAGAAGGGGATGTAGTAGAATTTGAAGTGACCTTCCCAAAAGACTATCACAGTGAAGATTTTGCTGGAAAAAATGCATTCTTCGTTGTGACGGTTCTCACAGTGGAATATCCGCACAAGCCAGAATGGAATGAGGAATTAATTGAGCGAGTGTGGGGTAAGAAGCTTTCATTTTCTGACTTTAAGACAGAATATCGTGAGGCTATGCTTCTCGACCGTAGCGAAAAAGCTCGTACAGAGGCAGAAGAAAAATTGACGGAGAAACTCCTTGAGGCTAACCCAGTTGAAGTCGGAGATAAGATGGTGGCACGAGAAGTGGACAATCTCTGGGCATATCACAATCGTGAGATAGAGAAACAAGATATGGATGTGAAAACGTATCTTGAACACCTCAAAACAACGGAGGATATATTTAAAAAAGAACAAATAGAGCCAGTCGCAAAAAAACGAGTCCAATCTATGCTCATCATGGAAGCACTCAAAAAAGAATACGCTCCTGAAATCGCAGATGATGTCGTAATCACTGAAATCCGAAAAGTGTTTGCTCGCTATGCTCACAATGAGGATTTTGAGTCTCGTGTACTTGAGCTTGCGAAGCCAGGTAC
>JAYSSG010000061.1:0-5840 GCA_043720655.1 Candidatus Altimarinota bacterium | reverse complement strand
ATCGAGAGGGTTTTTACCTACTGCACTATTGTCAGGCGATCGTGTGAATATTGATACCAGTTCACCTCCCGTCTTAAAAACAGGGGGAAGCTTGATAGGCATAGGGTATCAGACAGGATCAAGATAATTAAACGCCAATGCGGCATACTGACCATAGGTTTGGTGTGATGCTGTCGCAGGAAAACGATATGTAGCTGTTGTTCACAGGGGAGAAGATTCAATTAGAACATCTGTGCTTGTATCCATACAGCTTTCAGCATTTACCCATGTTGATACGTCGGGGTCCGGTACTGTATTTACCATACCACAATAGTAGATAGGAGGTTTTCCACTACTTATATTTCCATTGCCAAAGTGTGAGAAATTTGTAAAAGTAAAAACACCATTTGTTGTTACCCTTGTATATCCAAGCATTCTCCGATTGAAATATTCTTCGTGGTCGAGAGTGCCACCATCACGAATAAGGGCAGCAAGTTTTTCGTTGGTATAGAAGAGATTTTTCTGGACATCAATGATAGCCCCAAGCCGTCATTGAGATTGTAAAATTTTTTGAAATGCGCTATAACTAGTCAGAAGTATTACTCCTGTCAGTGCGACAGAGACGAGGACTTCCACGAGAGTAAAACCAGTATTTTTGCGCATAATTTACATCAAAAGAAAAAAAGATCAAAGTACAAATAACAAATAAGGACCTTTTTATTGTTTAAATTTTACTGAGATTCGCTATGAAGCAACTCTTTTTCAAAGTTCCTGTATCTGTCGAGAGTCTTTACTTTTTATTTATTTCTTTTTCGGATATAAAATGACTTCCACAAAGGTTGCCACACTTCTCATCGCATGATACCACGTCGGTGATTGCCAAAATCTTTTCGGACCATCGAGCATGACCCAATGCCATATTCGAAGGAGTCGTGTCTGTCGTAATGGCTGAATGGTGCCTGTCAGGAGAGCGATGAGCCCCTTATAAACGGCTTCAAAAAATGTCACCACGAGACTCATAAAGAGTAAAATCAGAATAATAATAGTATTTGGTCTCTCGGGGTTCATAGTTTCTGTAGTATACGATGAAACCATTTTGTAGTCAATGCAATCTTCTTTACTCTTGGTATCTTATCAGTATAAAATCGCACATATATGTCTTCTCATTTTCGTTCTCGTCGAGGAATTCATCATATGATGATTATGCGCATTCTTGACCGTGTGTGGAACTTTTTCTGGCATTCTTCTCTGAGTCTCAAGCTGGTATTCCTCGGAGCTGTCTGTATCGCTATTGGTCTCGTGCTTCCGTGGGCGAGCATCTCAACGCCGCTTACGATCAATGCGTTCTCTTTTGTGGCAGGAGGAGTAGGATGGATCATCAGTGTGATACTCGCTGGTGTCTTGATTACACTTTTTTCCTACGATCTTCACGAGAAAACCAAGAAGCATTTTGGTATCGTCCTCGATCCACGATTTGTCTATGTTCGAAGCGGTTTTTTGATTATACTTTTGACAATAGTAGTGAGTCTGACTTTTATCGGATCAGCTCGTATCGGTGCTGAAATCACGACACTTTCTGGTATTATTATGACACTTCTAGGTGGTATTTGTCTCGCAGTAGGAGGCAAACTCGTACAAATAGCAGAAGAAAAGCAATCATACAAACATATTTTTGTCCAAGGTGTGGAACATGATGAAGACGCTGCGTACAAGAAAATTCTCGGAAATGATGAAGAAGATAATATGAAATTGCCTGTATAGGAAGCAAAAAATATAGAATACAAAATACAGAATATATTATTTTCTGGTTATTCTTGTGCTTGACACGAGAATCCAGGACATAAATCTATTTGATACTTTTTCCATGATGACACAGTGATGGATCCTCGGGTCTTCGTTTCACTGCGCCCAAGGATGACGAACTGTTTTCCGTCATTCTCGTGCTTGACACGAGAATCCAGGACAAACAAACTATTCCATCTATAGCAAGGAACCAGTATCTTCAACTAGATCCACAGGTCTTCATTTTTCCTGCTCATTTGAGTCTGAGCCTTTTTTCGACAAGCTCACACCCTGAGGCTCTTGACGAGAGGGCATCAGACCTCAGAATCAAAGACTTCGCAATGAAAAATTTTCCCGAGGATGACACACTATTTTCTGTTTAAATTTTCTTACCCGCCAGAAACCCAATAAAAAAACAGTAAAATAGCCTGTTTTTTTTGACTTTTATCAGTTTTTTTATACCATACAGCTCATATTTTCTATGGTTTAAATTTTATGGCGAGTCCTTCTTCTGGTGATGATTACTATGCTTCTCTCGGTAATGAACCCACACAAGCAAGTGGTGGTTCTGAGAAGAAAAAAATCATCAAAATAGTCGCAAAAAAAACCGTAGCTCCTACTACAGATAGTTCGATTAACAAAGGAGAAAATCACCCATCGACGCCTCTCAATACAACCCCAATTTCACATCATATAGACACACCAGAACCATCGCAGCCAGTAGAAAAAATACCAGAAGTTCAGCCCTATGTCTCTCGTACCGTGAAGCTTCCAGAAAGTGGAACACTGGACCTCGGAGGGAAATTTTCTTCAGGACCATCAGTCGTATTTCATACACATAATGCTCTTCCAAAACCTCTTGGATCAAATAAAATGCGATCTACTGCTCCTCTTTCTCGAGGTCAAGGTCAAGGATCTTCAAGTGGAGCTTCTCGAAGCCCATTCCGTCCAGTAGGATCAGGAACTCCAGGACAAGCTCCAAGTCGTCCAGGTGGTCAGGGTGGCGGATTTTCTGCTTCTCGTCCAGGACAAGGAGGCGGTAATAGTGCTTCAAAACCCAACTTCCGAAAACCAGATGCTCCAAAGAAAAATTTCAAAACAGCGAAGCGTGGCACCAAGCATAAACTCGCATTTTCTGAAGAAAGTGTCATTGATTCGGATACATTTCGTCGTCAAAAAAATATCTCTCTCGAGAAAAAAGAAGACAGAAATATTGAGGATATTCGCCAAACTCTTGTCGACAAAGCAGGACAAGAAGTGGAAATCGGAAACTTCATTTCTGTGAAAGAATTCTCTGATAAAGTGGGTATCCCAATCGTGAAAATCATGGGAGAACTTATGAAAAACGGTATTATCGTGAATCTCAATTCTCAGATAGATTTTGATACATGTTTTTTGATCGCTGAGACATTTGATATCACCGTCAAACGAGCTCTCTCAAATGATAGTAGCCTCACAGACTTGATGGATGGAAATATAGAAGCTATCCTTGCTGCAGATGATATCAGTGAACAGACTATTCGTGCGCCGATTATCTCGGTGATGGGTCACGTCGATCACGGTAAGACCTCTATTCTGGATGCCTTCCGAAAGTCGGACGTAGCCGTCCATGAAGCCGGAGGAATCACCCAAAAAATAGGCGCCTACCAAATCCATAGAAACAATCGTGACATTACTCTCATCGATACTCCTGGTCATGAAGCCTTTGCCCTCATGCGTTCTCGAGGAGCACGATTGACTGACATTATTATTCTCGTGGTAGCGGCTGATGAAGGTCTCAAACCTCAAACTATTGAATCAATCAATCTCGCAAAAGAAGCAGAAGTACCAGTGGTGGTCGCGATGAATAAGATAGATAAGCCGGGAGCTGATATCGATATGGTGAAGCGAGCCCTCGCGGATAATGGTCTTGTACCAGAAGATTGGGGAGGTGATACGATCTGTGTTCCTTGTTCTGCAAAGACAGGAGTAGGAATCGATACACTCCTTGATATGGTCCTCTTGGTGGCTGATGTGAAACAATTCAAGTCACATCCAACTCGCCCAGGTGTTGGTACGGTCATCGAGTCATATCTTGACCCAGGACAATGAGTCGTCGCAAATGTCCTCGTCAATGCCGGTATTCTCAATCGTGGTGATGCGGTACTCTGTGGTGCAGCCTGTGGGAAGATTCGTACGATGAAAAATGCTTTTGGAAAAAATATCTCTGAAGCAAATAGTAGTATGCCAGTACAGATTACAGGTCTTGATCTTGTACCAGAAGGAGGACAAATATTCCAAGTGATGCCAAGTCTCGATGTAGCCCGTGAAAAAGCTCAAGAATACAGACTAGCCGCTAGTAGTAAAAGTATCAACAAATTTGAACAAGCTTCTCTTGGAAACCTCATGAATCGTCTGAAAACTGGAACACTTCAATACCTCAAAGTGGTTATCAAAGCTGATACAAATGGAAGTATGGAAGCCCTCAAAGCTTCTCTCTCAAAAATTCAAGCGAAGGATGTCGCTGTGAAAATCATTCATGCGGGTATAGGTGCTATCAATGAATCAGATGTACTGATGGCAGGGACGAGCTCGGCTATTATCGTTGCCTTCAATGTACCAGTCGGTACCAATGCTATGGGGACACTTTCAAAATCAAAAATAGAAGTTATTTCAGAAAAAGTCATCTACCGTATTATTGAAAAAGTCGAGAGCATCGCGACGGGTATGATCGATATCAAATACGATCAGCTCCTCATAGGTGAAGGGAAAGCACTCAAGATATTTTATACTGGAGAAAAAATGCAGATTGTGGGTCTTTCTGTGAAGTCTGGAAATGTACAAAAGAAAGCACAGGTCAAGATTATTCGAAATGATCGAGTCGCTGGTACAGGTCTCGTCGAAAACCTCAAACAAGTGGGTGAAGAAGTATCTCAGGTAGAAGAAGGAAACGAGTGTGGAATACAATACAAGTGAGATATGCGTATCGAAGTGGATGATCAGCTCGAATTTTACATGACGGTTGAACGAAAATAAGCTCCATGAATCTCTCTGCTCTTTTCATCGTTGCCGCAGGTATCTGTTGGTGACTTGATGGGTTACTTCGGTCACAAATTCAGTGACTCTCACCACTCGTCATTGTCACCCTGGAGCACGCAATAGGTTTTTTGATTCTTGCAATCATCGGTTGGAAATATTTTAGTATTCCAAAACTTTCACAAAAAGCATGGCTCTGTTTATTTGGAGTAGCACTTTTTTCAGGACTCATAGGGACGTATGCGTTTACTTGGGCTCTTGCCAATGTGAACTATACATCATTTGGTGTCCTTTTTCTTCTCCAAAAACTTCAACCTGTTTTTGCGATTACTGCGGCATTGATATTTCTCTGAGAGCGACCTAAAAAGAGTTTTTATCTTCTCGCAGCGTGAGCATTGGTTGCGAGTTATTTTTTGAGCTTCGGTATATCAGGACTTGATATGTCATTTGGTACTGACTCCTTTCGGTCAGCTATGGCGAGTATCATAGCCGCTATTTGCTGGGGGTCTGCTACGGTCTTCTCTCGGTACCTCTCTCATCAGGGCTATAAAGCACGTACTATGACAGCCTATCGTCTCTGAATGGTCGCCATCCTAGGTACAATCACTCTTGGAATTTTTACACTCTTCTGAGTCAATCTTTTCACTTTTCCTACTGATTTGTATCAGTTTTCCTTGATCATCGTCGGTATAGCTCTTCTTTCGGGTGTCATCGGTACGACACTCTATTATCGAGGCATTCGTCATACTCTCGCTTCTCAAGCGACTATTTTTGAGCTCTCTTTCCCCTTAACAGGATTTCTTCTCGACATCTTCTTGATGCATAAAACACCAGATATATTGCAGATATCATGAGGCATCGCACTCATCCTGATCATGCTCACTATTGCAAAAAAGCAGAAAAGATAGTTGGCGTGATACAAAATACAAAGAGCAAAATACAGAATGAATGAATAATTTGTTCGGGGACAATAATTAGAAATCCTTAACTTTGTATTTTGTATTTTGCTTTTTGTATCAATAAACCCTTACTGAGTCTTCTTCTTGAGTTGTGAATTCACTATT
>JAYSSG010000060.1:0-16404 GCA_043720655.1 Candidatus Altimarinota bacterium | reverse complement strand
GAAATAGAGGAAGAATCTGGATTGAAAGTAAAAAATCCGAAACTAAAAGCCTTTCTGACATTTCCCGCTTTCGACACCATCGAGACATGGTATGTCTGGCTGTTTGTCATTGATGAATTTGAATGAGAGCTGATTGAGTGCAATGAGTGAGTCTTAGAGTGGATAGACAACGACAAGTTGCTTGATCTAAATATCTGGGAATGAGACAGAGTATTTTTGAAATGTCTCGATCAAGAAGGTCTTTTCTCAGGGAAATTTATCTACGAAGATTATAAACTCCTTGATTATACCTTTGAGAGGATTTTATAATACTATTTCTTGAGAGAGTTATACGCCAGACGAAAGAGCTTTGTCTGAAATTATAAATACAAATAAGTATTAAAAAAGGCACCTGTTGGTGCCTTTTTAAGATAAAAAAATTCTATTATGCTGCCAGTGCATTTTCAAGTGAAATCTGATTTTTTGCCAATTGAGTTTTGAGATGTGCAACAACTAAAGATGCTGGTACATCGGGATATTGACGAATAGCTTGGTCTACCATAGCTCCTGCTATCTCAGCTGTTTGCTCTAAAGAAAGAGATGCCTCATCACGAAAAGCCAGTAATCCAGCTATATGAGCAGAAAAATCAGGAAGTTTTATAATTTTTTCTCCAGAAGTATCAAGTGAAGAGGGAAGAAGAGATAAAACCATAAAAAGAAATAAGAAATACAAAGTAGTTTGCATACTATGAAATAAGTTATATATGTCAAACATATTTATTATTTTTGATTCTCGTGTGTTTTTGCTATACTTCCCTTATGCACCATCACATAAATCATGTCTGGAAAAAATACGAAGAACACGAGATAACTCACTCAATAGTGCATTACCTTTTCTCGATCGATGCACTCCTCTCAGAGAAATGATACGCACGAGCCGTAGATATTGCCAAAATGCTTGGTATCAGTCCAGGAAGCTGCAGTATTTCTCTCAAGAAACTCCTCAAAAAAGAATTTGTGTCAGAAGATGAAAACAAATTTGTCATCCTCACACAGGCTGGCAAAGATATCGTTGAGCAGACAAAACACACACGAGCTATCTTGATTGATTTTTTTACCAACAAGCTCAATGTAGATGAAAAAGAAGCAGAAATAAACGCTTGCAAGATAGAGCACCTCATATCAGACGAGATTGTGGAAAAAATACAGAAGTTATAAAAACTGCAAATCTATGCTTTGTCATCTCCTTTTTCTCAGAAGTTATTGTAAAAAAAGAGGACTTGTGATAGACTAGGTCCATGACAAAAAAACATTCCTGCCCGTACTGTGGACACAATCCTATCCCTCATTATCTCAACTGGTACTTTGATAGTCTCAATATCCTCTTTGAAAAACTCCAAGTTGGACTTCTTGGAAACCCTATTGCGCGTTTTCTCGGACGATGGGAAGACGATGTCACTATTTTCCTGGTGAGTCTTCTGCGACTCATTGGGCTCGTCCATTTTGGGAGAAAACCAGGAAAAACCACTCTTTCAAGAGCCAAAGTCCTCTGGGAAGAAGCCGAGAAACGTGGTCTTGAAATGCGAGAAGTACGAGTCTTTGATAGAAGTGTCGATACCTATATCGTCCGAAAAACTATTCCCGGAAAGAAATGGAAAAAAATCATGACTTTCACCGGTATTCCTCGTCCCAAAACAGTCGATCAGTCACAACATTCACTGATGGATGACAAGGCTGTCTTTAAAAAAACCTGTCAAAAAAATGAGCTTCCTGTAGGGCAATGAGGCTATGCATCTTCGTATGCAGAGGCAGTGAAAATATTTGATAGCATACAAAAACCAGTCATCGTGAAGCCTCGTCTTGGAAGTCGTGGTCGACACGTTGTCACCTATGTCAGAAATCATGACGACCTCAAATATGCCTATAGAATAGCGAAGCAGCTCTGTCTCTGGGTGATTGTTGAAGAACAATTTATCGCTCCTGTCTACCGAGGAACAGTGATTGATTTTGAGCTTGCAGGAGTCTTGTCTGGGACTCAGCCTCTCGTCGTAGGAGATGGAGCATCTTCTCTCAATAGTCTCATAGAGAAGAAAAATACAAACCGAGATACTGCAATTGCAAAAGTAGAAAAAGATCAAAAAATGGCATGGTTTCTCAAAAGACAGCTCTCTTGCGATAGAAGAATCGAACTCAGTAATGAAGAACTCCTAAAACCATGGAAAATCGTGTCTCATAATCGATGGGATAAAAGCATTTTCGAATATACACCAAAAAAATGAGAAACAGTTTATCTGTCAGAAAAAATAGGTCTCAGCTATGGAGGAGACTCTGCAGAAGAGTATGATATATGTCATCCAGATAACAAAATACTTTTTGAGCGAGCTGCAAAAGTATTCAAAGACCCTATCGTAGGATTTGATTTTATGATTGCTGATATTACCAAGTCTTGGAAAGAGCAACGCTGTGGTTTCCTCGAGGCTAATACTGTTCCTTTTATCAATCTTCATCACCATCCACACACTGGCAAACCTCGCAACGTCGCAGCAAAAGTCTGGGATTTGATGAAAATGTAGAAATAAATATGTATAAAAGTATTTTATACATACAATAGATTATATGGACAAAGATTCATTTGGTACAGTTTCTACAACTGAAATACTTCAAGCTCTTGACCAGATTGGGGAATTAGATGACATAAAGCCTCAACTCTCAAAAGATTATGAAGGAGTATTAAGACGATTAGAAAAAATTCCAGTGAGAGTTATGTATGCTTTGCTAGATATTAGATACACTCCACCAGAAGATTTTCTAGCGTGCGCAGCATATGTACGTCAAGTCGTGGATGATATTATAGGTAAAACGCCGGAAAAGGATCTTCCTATACTCCAAAAAATAGAGTCAAAGCTCTGAGAAAACTTTAAAAGAGATAAGACATCATTGAAAACCCTTCACCTCTCTCTCAAATATTTAGAGATTTTTTGCAAAAAATATCCCCCAAGAAAAATACCAAACAGTACTCATCCTGAAGACGATGAAATCATGTACCAAGATCCTTATAATACTGTCGATGCAGAGAATGCTATCCTACTCTGAAATGATAGTAGACAAGTAAGCTCCGATGAAATAAAGGTACTTTTTCTTATAAGAGAAAGTATTATTCATTATGTACAGGCTTTGAGTACTATTACTCTCCACTCACCTCTCAATGCTGAAACACGAGAGAAATGCATACAAAATGAAGAACAAAAAATTGAATGTATCAAAAAAATAAAAAAAGAACTTACAAAAATACTTTCATGGGGAAAATCGCGGACACCCTATATGAGTCTTTGTGAAAAATGATGACCATTTGAAGGAGATACAGAAGACTATAACCTACGAGATGCTCTACGAGAACTCAATCAAATATTTCAACAATTTTCAGTATAAAATACTGAAATAAACTATATAACTCTATATATTCCACCAGAATTTTGGACAATTCCTTCGATTTCCATGCTTCCAAGGGCATTCATTATGACGGTGATTTCGTATCCTGTTTGGTCAAAAAGAGCATCAATACCACACGAATCTCGACACAGTATTTCATAGAGCTTTTCCTCTATTGGATTGCTAAATTCAGGTCTCATAGTCGTCAGGAGTGACAACTGTTTGTCTACTATCTGATATTCTATGAGTATATCATCTGCGGAGAATATAAGTTTTCAAAGTCCGTCTCGAATCAAGGCATTGCTTCCACGAGCTCCTTCTCGAGTGATATCGGCTGGTATCACAAATACATCTCGATTGTATTCAAGCGCCAGTCGTGCTGTAATGAGAGTACCTGAATCCTCTCCTGCCTCAGCAATGAGAGTACCTCGACTCATACCTGCGACCACCGTATTACGAATTGGGAAATTAAATGGTTCTGAGAGCATTCCTAAAGGAAATTGTGATACAAGAGCTCATCATCCTACCACTATATCTTCAAAAAGCTGTCTATGAGTAGCGGGATAGACGACATCCACACCGGCACCGAATACTACTATCGTTTGTCCCGAATGCTTGAGAGTGATTTCATGGGCAAGAGCATCAATTCCATAGGCACCTCCACTCACTATGACATAGCCCTGTCGAATCATATCAGGAAGTATTTTTTCTAGACACGATTGAGCATAGGTGGAATGCTTACGTGAGCCAACCACCGAGAGCAGAGCATCATGAGATGGAAGCTTTCAGCGGACATACAAAATCGTCGGAAGATCAGCAATATTTTTTAGAAGAGAGGGATATTCTTCATCATCCTTATGAATTATTCGAATACTTTTTTCTTGTATCAGACGTTCGACACGTTCGACATTAAGGGTTGATTTCTTGTCTACTATCTTCTGAGCTGTTTCCTGATTTATGCCTATTTGAAAGAGTTTCTGAAGATTGACAGTGTGATAGAAATCTTCTGCTCACTCTGGTGAAATCAGAGCTAATTTCTTTTGACTGACACCAATAGAATGAAGGAGCGATAAGAAAAAATAAGGCATAGAAAATGATTACGACGTAATAATAATATGACAAAAGCGTTCAATATCTCTCAGGTCTGTAAAAAATGTATACTTCCAAGGGTATTGAGTCAAGATTGTCTCGGCGACATCTCGTTGCCAGAGTCAAAACTCTATCACAATATGACACGACTTAGGACGATGTTTCCAAGTATGAAGTTGGTGAAAGAATCGCTCATACAGCTCAAATCCTGTCTTTTCTCAGCCGATAAATGCCATTCTTGGCTCATAAATAAGATCTCATACTACCTCTCGAGTGAGCACATACGGAAGATTGGCAGTAATAAGGAGAGTATCGAGAGTATTTTTATCCAGATAGCGTATCAAAGGAATAAGGAGATCACCTTGAAGAAATATTGGCTGGTTTTTGAGAGGATTTTTGAGAAGACCAAGGTTTTCTTGTGCCAGATCAAGAGCATTTTCGCTTTTATCTACTGCAATAAGCTGAAGCTCTCGGGTACGTTTGGCAGCAATTGAGAGTAAGATGACGCCACTTCCTGTACCAACATCCACAACGGTCTGAATTTCTGAATGTTTCGAAAGAATTCAGAGAGAATATTTGACGAGTTCTTCTGTTTCAAATCTCGGTATCAGTGCGCGCTCATCCACCAGACAACGCTGTCCACAAAAGAGGACATAACCATCACGATATTCTTCAGGAAAGTCAGACATAAGGTTATTTTATCAAGATTTTTACTTCCCAAGGTCCTTCAGGGAGGACATAACTCAAAATCCAAGGGTTAAGCTCACGAAGCTCCTGATAGTCAATATCGTGTTCCAATGACCATACTCGCAAATCTGTAATTGGTCATTGAAGTGTCTCTGTTCTCGTGATAGGGGTTTGGAAAAAATCACCCAACGTCTCAGCAGAAAAAAGTTTCCAGCGATTCTCCATAAGATATTTGATAGCAACGACTCGATAAATATAGTTCCCTGTCTCTGAATTGAGGATGAGATCATAGTAATTTTTTGCAGTTGGCTGAGCATCTATATCTCTCTGAAGACCTGAGAGTCCCCGATTGTATCCTGCAGCAGCAAGTGTCCAAGTACCAAATTTCTTCTTCAAGGCAACCATATAGGCGGCGGCGGCACGGGTTGATCGTTCGAAATTGAGTCGCTCATCGATATATTTATCGACACGGAGACCATATTGACGTGCTGTTTCTGGCATCAATTGCCATATACCGCGAGCTCCAGCATGACTCAAAGCATCATACTGCAAACCGCTCTCAGCAATAGCGAGATATTTGATATCATCAGGAATATCACTCTCCGCAAGATAAGATTCTATATAGGGAAAATATTGATATGATCTTTTGTGATAGAGGAGGAATTGGTAGAGAGAAAATCTATTTATGAGAAGTTCTTGCTCAAGTTTCTCGAGTCCAAGAGGATTAGACTCTCTGTCGACTATGACTCATTCAGAAGCGAAATTGAGTTGATACATATCGATACTCAGCGGATCAAGAGATATCCTATCACCCCGAAAACTCGCATATGGCAAACGCCCCAGGAGAACAACTCAAAACATAACTGCCATACTGATCAATAAGAAAAGTGTGGTGTTTCATCGGGAAAAGAATCGTTTGAGAGACATCAATTTGAGTATAGCGATATTTCAAAAAAATACACCCTCAAATATGAAGGTGTATTTTTCAAAATATAGAAGACTATTTTTTCTTTTTTGGAGCTGCTTTTTTAGCAGGCGCTTTCTTTTCTTTTATTTCTTTCTTCTCTACTTTTTTTGTTGTTACTTTTTTATCAGATACTTCTTGGGTTTTTTCGTCTTTTTTTGTTTGCTTGATAGCAGCGATTTCACTATCTATCTTCGCGAGTGCTTCTGGATTTGTTTTTCCTAGATAATTACGAAGTTTTCGGCGAGTGCTGACAAGACCGAGAAGACCACGACGTGAGTGGTTATCTTTTTTATGCTCATTGAGGTGAGATGAGAGAGCTTCAATACGAGCGGTGATTAAAGCGATTTGTACCTCAGGAGACCCAGTATCAGCAGAAGTACGAGCGTACTTTTTGATGAGTTCCTTTTTTTCAGTGTGCTTCATAAGAAAAAGTTAGAAAAATAAAGTCCAAGTGAAGCCTCAGACGGGCGTATTGTATGGGTATTTATTTATTTGCAAATTGTTTCCGAGATAATCGGATTCTTTTAATTTCAAAATGTGGAGAACCTTCTTGAGCTTTTGGGGATACAGGATGTTGAAGCTGATCAAGTGTTGCTTGTATATCGTGAAGATGTTGCATAAGTTTGATTTCCTGCAAAATTCGCCCATACGGTCTTTCTGACTTTTGGTTTAGAAGAAATAACAGGATACCTGCCCATCCTATCGCTTCTATGATAACCGCCATATAGTGACCTGACGAGGCGAAGAGATTTACAAAAGAATGAAACAGTGCAGCGAGAAAAATACCCGTAATAACCCAGAGAGTCATGACTCCTCCGGACCATTTTGAAAGTAAAAAAGGCATGAATCCAGCATGAGCACCGTCATCAATCCATCGCATTCTCGCAAAAGATCCGAGAGAATACCAAAGAGCAATAACTGTCGTGAACAGCATATGTCCAGCGAGTCTCAAAGGAAAAATATACCAAGATGTTGCCTCTATACTAAAGTGCTCGACCGTTGCAAATCCTGCTCCTATGAGCATACCGGTATAGAGAACACGTCGAGTCGTTACTGGTTTCAAAAGAAGAACAGCAAGTACAAAAAAACCAAATTTTACGATTTCTTCTGTGATGTTATACCCCACCAAATAGAGTGCTCAAAAAAGTTTACTATTCGTATGATTTGGGAAAAAATCTCGTGAAAAGGTCTCAAAACTCTCACCAATATCTCTCCCATGAATAGTGAAGTTGAACATAAATGCATCTATAGTCGTCTGCATTCCGCTCGTATTAATAAGCCCCTGTACTGTCAAAGCAGAGAGAAGTCCCAAAATAAAAACAATACCCGCATATTTCATAGACATATGATACTTCATTCTAAGAGTAAAAGCAATAAAACGTCTCTTGAAATTTACTTCAAAAAACATAGCCTTCCTGTACTTGCTGTGTTTTCATAAAAATCTGAAAGTCCTGAATTAATTCAGATAATGGTTACCATTTCCCCTATCAACGATCCTGAAGCCCACAAACCCGTATCACATAAAGTAGCATACCGAGCAGAACGATATCATATGTTGAGATTTTTCCAATCATCGTGTATATCAAGACCTATTTGACTCAAAATATATCGAGATTGTGCCTCTATATCGCCTCACATTTGCTTACAGGCGTTGTTCATTCTGACAAGCTTTTTATCGATTTTGACCATATTAGTATTTCCAAGCCATTGATTTTGCAAAAAACCATCAAGAAGGAAGTATTGTGGTTGTCCTTTTGAAGGTCAGTTAGCGCTCGTATATTCAATACCGATAGCTTCTATAAATTTCTGAAATCGGCTTATTTCTCATTCTGTTTTGGGTGTTGGGAGTACTTGTCTTTTACCATGCATTTTTCATGACCCCCAAGAAGGAATAAAAAGCTTCTCTTGTGTCCATATAACTATTTCTTCTGATGTAGCTCATTGTTGTATCATTTCTTTATGTTCATGTGCCAACACGGCATACTGCTCTTCTGATAGATGATTTTCTCACTTTTCCAAGACAGTATCGACTCGAGAAGTAATTCCACGATGTATATCTCATGTACTCTCAATAGACTGCTTTACTGATCAAATAGGTATCACCGTATTCTGTCATCTATATGTATCAAATTGCAAAAGATTGTTCATAAAAAATGGTTACCGACATAGAGTACACCAATTTTTTTATAAGGTCAATAAAATATTACCCCTTCCAATTGATAGAAAGTATCGTATCTCGGATATTGGCAGCCTTTTCAAAGTCCAGATTGGCAGCCGCCACATCCATCTCCAGTTCAAGGCGTTTGATGTAAGCTCCTTGTGATATTCCTTTTGGGACTTCTATATTCTGGACTTTATCTTTGAATCCTAAGTCTTTGATAGAGGAAATAATCGTTGTTGGCGTGATTCAATGTTTGAGGTTATGAGCGATTTGTACGGCTCGTCTACGAGAAGTAATATCGATAGTTTCTTGCATCGAACGAGAAATAACTCACTCATGGGAATAAAATATGACATGACCATTAGAGTTTCTCGCCGCACGACCAACAATCTGTATGAGCGATTGTGTGGAGCGAAGGAAGCCTTGCTTATGAGCATCGACAATACCAATAAATGATACTTCTGGCAAATCCAGACCTTCTCTCAAGAGATTGACTCACACAATCACATCGACCACACCCGTTCGGAGATCTTTGAGGATTCTAAGACGCTCGATAGTATCAATTTCAGAATGAAGGTAATGAGCCTTCATGCCTTGCTCTTTGAGGTAAGCAGCGAGATCTTCGCTCGATTTTTTCGTCACAGTCGTGATAAGGGCACGCTCGCCACGTTCGATAGCAGTTCTGATATTAAACAAGAGGCTTTCGACCAGCTTATCCATAGGTTCTATAGCGATTTCTGGATCTAGAAGACCTGTTGGTCGGATGATTTGTTCTACAATCGGACCACTTCGTTCAATATCAGACGGTCCTGGTGTTGCCGAAACACAGACAAATTGTCGGATTTTTGTCTCAAATTCATGGAAGTAGAGTGGTCTATTATCATAAGCACTTGGGAGACGAAAACCATTTTCTATAAGCATATCCTTACGGGATTTGTCCCCAGCAAACATTCATCGAACCTGAGACAGAGTAATATGAGATTCATCAATAAAAGTAAGAAAGTTTTGAGGAAAATAATCAATAAGTGTCATAGGAGGAGCTCATGGTTCACGAGCATCGAGATAACGAGAATAATTCTCAATTCCTTTGACATACCCTATCTCTCACATCATTTCAAGGTCATATTCGACGCGAGTTTTGATCCTCTCAGCCGCGACAATATTGCCAGCTTCTTGGAAATATTTGATACGTTCCTGGAGTTCTTGCAGAATAGTAGGTGTGATAGCTTTGACATGCGCAGGGCTTGTAACGGTATGTGACGCAGGGAATATTTGAAGAGTATTTAGTGACTCAAGCACATGAGAAGTGATGGGTTGGACAACACGGATTGCCTCAAGCTCTGTACCAAAAAATTCAAGACTATAGTATTGTTCCTGACTCGCAGGAAATATCTGTAGGGTATCTCCGAGGACTCGAAACATTCCTTGTTTAAATTCGAGTGTTCCCCGCTCAAATTGTAGAGCCACTAATTGATTGATGAGATCTTTCATGACATATGTGTCTCCGGCCTGAAAATGGAGGACCCCTCCGAGATATTCTTCTTTATTCCCAATACCATAAATACAGCTCACAGAAGCAATGATGATAACATCTTCACGCGTCAGAAGAGCTTCTGTAGCAGCATGTCTCAATCGATCTATTTCATCATTGATAGCGCTATCTTTTTCGATATAAGTGTCTGTTTTTTGAATATAGGCCTCTGGCTGATAATAATCATAGTAGCTCACAAAGTAATGGACAGCATTCTCTGGGAAAAATTCACGAAATTCCTGACAAAGTTGGGCAGCAAGAGTCTTATTGTGGGCGATTATAAGCGTGGGCCTTTGAACCTTTTGAATAATATTTGCCATGGTAAATGTCTTTCCCGAACCTGTGACTCATTGGAGCGTCTGATATCGACTTCATGCCTCAATACTCTCAAGAAGTTTCTTGATAGCTTGAGGCTGATCTCAGGTTGGCTGATATTGACTGGTAAGATGAAACATTATTGATTATTTAATTCCTTTTTTTACAATTTCAAGAGCTTCCTCTTTCTGTCCATCTCTCCCATCCACCAGATCTTGTATTTTTGGAAGGAGAACAGTATCTGGAGTTATTCCTTTTCCATCAAGTTTTTCTCCCGTAGCCGTGAGCCACTGAGCCACTGTTACTTTTATCTGAGCACCATTGCTCAGAGAGAAGAGTTCCTGTACGGAGCCCTTTCAGTATGTTTGAGTTCCAAGAACAGGAGCTTTGAGATGCTTATGGAGAGCAGAAGCAAGAATTTCAGCAGCAGAGGCTGTTTGTCAGTTGACAAGAATGTAGACAGGAATGTCGACATCGATTTCCCCTCTGGATAAGTATTCCTTTGGTTCTTTTCATTCGATTGTAGACACTATTTTTGGAGCAGAAAAGAAGAGTGAAGCTACGTCAACAGCTGCGTCGAGCGTCCCCCCTCCATTATCTCGGAGATCGAAAAGTATTTTTTTATATTTTCCCTCATATTTTTTCAGCACTTTTTCTACATCACGTCCAGAATAATCATTAAAAGAAAAAAGATGAATATAGAGTATGTCATTTAGGAGTTCTTCTGTTACTATTGGAAGCTCAAGCTTTCTACGAATAAGTGTTACTTGTTTTTTCGTAGAGAGAGCCGTGGAAAAAATATCCAAAATTACTGGTGTTCCTGCTGTTCAGCGTATCAATAAAACTGCAGCATCTGCTGTCATATTAAAGGTTGTTTTCCCATTAATAGACTGAATAATGTCGCCAGGAAGAAGCCCTCACTCTTGCGCTGGTGATCCTGGGAGTGTACTCTGAACAAATACTCCATTTGGACTTTCTTCAATATAGGCTCCTATTCATTCAAAATCCCCCCCTATCATAGTATCAAGAGCTGCGGCTTCTTCTTGTGAAAGATAGGCTGTGTATGGATCTCCATACGATTGAACAAACGTTTGTAGTAAAGATTCTTGAGTTTTTGATATATCAGGAACTACTCTATACTCAGAAACAATTTGAGAAACCTCTCAAAGAACACCAAGAAAGTCTTTTGAAAAAAGGTTTTCCTGTGAGTTTTTTACACTGTTGTTTGTAAAAAATATTACTACACATGTTAGTAAAACGCCTGCTAAAAAAGAGAGAGAGTTTTTTGTCATAGAGAAAAGAAGAAGGGTTAGAGCATGAATAAAAAAATCTATTCTATTTAAACAGTAAAAAAATGTAAAAAACACAAGAAGAGGACTGTATTATATTGAAAAAAATAAAATTGCTTGTGAGTTTTTTTATTTGATTTTGAGCAAAAGATAAGGTACAATGTTTTATAAGTATGACCTCTTACAAGATACATAGTATAAAAAATAATAAAAAACTCTCTTTTATAGTAGAATGAGATGATGCTGAAAAGATAAAAGAAAATATATCTCAGGATGGATATATAGTACTTACTATGGAACAACTCCAAGAAGAAAAGAATAAAACACCGCGCTTTATTTTTGAATGACTCAAAGAAAACAAAAGTAGAATACAAGGGAAAGTAGACGCTATTGATATATTCTCAGCCTATGAAATATTGAGAGATGACTATCAATACACTATTTTAAAACTCTATCCAGCAGATGTTACTAATGAAAGAGAACAGGAAATAATCTTTAATAATATTCTTCAGATATTCCCAGAAGCGGTAAAAAAGGAAAAAGAGCCAATGAAAAATAAAACCATGACAGAATTGGAAGTATTAAAAAAGTATCTTGAAATTCTCTCAAACATTGTGAATAAAAGTGAATTAACGAACAAAGATATTCTTTTATATGATATGAGGCGAGTACAAATGGTTAATAGTGTTTCTTCAATGGAAGAGGTTATTAAAAAAACAATAAAGACTCTCTATAATAAAAGCACTGTAGAGAAAAAGAAACAAATCTATAGCCTTATTATACCAATAACAAAACATCTAAAAATATTTCTTTTCCCCCCATGGTTTTTCCAGATGGTAATATATATGCAGAGTATTTCATTTATGTTTACATTGCTCTTTTTATGACCAAAAAAAGATAATAAAAAAAAGATAATAAAGAAAATATCTCCTTCCAGAATAAGTTTTTTACAAAAAGACGATTCACCAGAAAAAAAGATATTTACAAATAAGAATATTTCTTTTCTTCTTAAGAAAAAATACCGATCATCATGGCTCGATATATTTAAATTTGAAGGATCATACTTTTATTTTTACTCTTTATTAAGACAAAATAAACCTCTTTTCTGGATAAAAAGAATACAAGAATATTTAGGGATTACCTCTCTCTATACTTGTTTTTTCCTTGTATTTTGAATTATCATCACCGGAACAATATTCACTCCTCAATTTTTATTCTTCAATGGATTTATAGTTTTGATCATGAGTATAATATCCCTTTCTCTTGTATTTTTCTTCAAGGAGATATAATTTTTTCATGATTCTCTTAGTTGCACTCATTCATGGTATTTTTGTTACCATATTTTTTCTTTTCGAGAGATATATGGAAGCCAGTGTAATAGGACTTATATTTCTTATTTTTTTGATTAAGATAATTCCTCCACTCGATGTCTTGAAGAAGCCACAATTTCTCAAAAAAGAAGTTTCAGCAAAGGAAAGTCTGTATCAATCTGTTTATTTCAGTTCCTGAGTTTTGTTTTATCTTGCGCTTGTTGGTCTATCTATCAGTGCTTCTGATTACTTCGACATATCGAGCAATCTACGGCTCTTCCAATACTGTATCTTCTTTCTCTCTAGTATCATCTATGCTCTGTACCTCATGCTCTACACAAAAAGCCCTGGCATTTGAGTTATTTTTCGTATACATTGTATTATTGTGGGTATATTTTTGAGCCTCCTCAGTATCGTTCTCGTCGTTTTATGAAAGAATATTCTGTGATTTATGCTTCTGAATAATATTTTTATTCTTTTTTGACTTATTTCGGTTCTCATTCTCGACAAAGATATCCCCTACAATCCATATATTGTAGCACTCTATACTTTTTTGATTCTCTCATTTTCCACAGGAGCTGCTTTTATTTCAATGATAGTATTCTTTCATCTTCACTATGGTTTCTACATTCTCTTCTTCGGAGTAATAACTCTGGCAACAATATATATATTTTTTCCGCATCTTCTGAGGAAATCGTTTGCTCTTTCTCATATTCCGTATGCTGTCTGGCATACAAGAAATACACTCTTGTGACTTTCCTGGACTCTTCTCTTTACTTTACTCTATTTCCTTTTTCGTTGAAAAGCAGAAGTGAGAGATATCGTCATTATGAGCCTTATAGTACTGATTGTTTTTTGGTCATGGGTTTATATACACACAGAGAGAAGTCCTGTATTTTTTGCTGGTAATATGCTTATTCTTACTGCTCTTTATGCGTATGTATTTTTCTATATTTTGCCACCTGTATTTTGGCTACTCTTGCTGTGTTTATTTGTTTTTGTGGGCGTATTGCTTCTTTTTTCACGATACTTCCATGGAAAAAATGAAGAACAAATGCTAGCAGTTAATGCGGTTCTCTTTATCTGTTGTGCTGATTTTTACTTTATTTTTTCAGGAAATTATAGTTTATTTCTGATCTCAGTGCTTTTCTTCTTGCAATCATTTCTATGGTACGGTGTTTATGAGATTTTTCAACGCCACTCCCATGCAAAAAACGAATTACTATAAACAAACCATCCTTCACTTTCCCCTCGAAGCTATATTTGTAGGACATTTCTATAATAGAGTCATTCAAAAAAAGCTTCACCGATTCAAGTTTGTCCATAACACTGTCGACTCTGTCTACTTTGAGTCTACTTTTCGTTATCTCGTAGAGGAAAGTGGGATACAAAAAAATCCTGAAAGCATCATTATATATCCTCCTATTAGCTTCAAAGATAGATTGTTTCGTTGACCCAATCATGCCAAAAAATTAGCAATAATATTTGCTAAAATAATAGGGTCAGATCATATCTACTGTCCATTTCAAAAGAAGTTCTTCGCAGGACACCAATCTCAAAGAAACAAACATGAAAGAAAAAAGATACAGTTAGAATATTTTCTTAAAAAAAATATTTCCTGTGATTTTCAGGGCAAAGAAGTCTTCATGATCGATGATATCATCACCACAGGGTACACCGCTCATACATTAGGTACGCTCTTACAAGGGCTCTGACCAAAGAGGATAACAGGATTTTTTCTTGCGAGCCATAAAGTATAATACAAGACTATGCAGATTTTGAATCTTTTGGAGCAAAGAGATTGCTAAATAATTCATGTGTTTCTTCAGTAGGGGCAGATCATCCTGGGTTGAGAACATTCTCAAAGGGCGGGCATGGTGTAGTATTTTGTTCGGGCTTTGTCTCCACTGGTGCTATAGACTCACTAATAATTTGATCAAGGGATTTGATATTCTGAGCTTCTTGTACTACCGCCCCTTGTGTACCAAAGATAGCTGAGACTGAAGATTCTCCTACTGGGCTAAAATGTAGTGTATCGTTTGAAGAATCGAGAGAAATTTCAGATGACGATAGCTCTGCAAGGCTTCAAAGTCAAAGAGTATCAGTATTTTTGGAAATCTCGACATTTTCTATAGTATCCTGTGCAGGGGCTTCTATGGAAGATATATTTGTAGTATCAGTGGCGGACAAAATTGTTTCTACACTTTCTACTACTGGGGTGTTTGTTATTTCTTCAAGGAGATTTTCAGGAGTAGGTTCCTTTACTGTTTCTACTATTGGTGAAGATATTGTCTCTGGATTTGATGGTGTGTGGACAAGAGAGGCGGCTTCATCAGAGAGAATGAGGGTATTTGCTTGAGCATCAGCTACACTAGAGATAGTAACATTTGAGGCAGGTGTGACTTCTGTCTTGATTTCTGTTGTTGAGATTTGTTCAAGTGGCACTATTGTTGCTGCTACAGTTGCCGCTGCTCATAGGAGAGCAGCCTTTTTACTCTGTGCTTTTCTTCGCAGCACAAAGAATAATACAGAGCCAATGACAAGAAGACACATAAGACCAATACTTGATATGATTATCATATCTGGTCATGAAGAAGGTTTTCGGAGTGTAGTCGTTGCTGTCGCATGGGCAGTATTAGTAGGCGTTTCCTTTTCTTTTTCCACGACTGGCACAGTAACGAGTACCTTTGATTCTTCTGCTTGTAGGTTTGTTTCTGGTTTTTGTTCTGCAGTTGGATTTTTATTGATGACATTTGAGGCAAAGTTTCATTTTGTCTTAGAAAGAGATGGCTGTACGTGGAGACTGCTATCAGATATGAGCCATTTGGTTCCTTGTGCTGAGTCTTCTGCCACAAAGGTGACAGATACTTGTGATTCTTTTCCCTCCATGGAAACGATTGCTGTGAATGTATATTCCTCGAGAGGAGTTTTGATTATTTTTTGACTTACATCTCGTTTAAGAGTAAAAAGAGGAGAAGCTTCCACATATTTAATAAAATTGGTGTAGAAATCTTTATTTTGTTCTGAAATAAGTTTTTTGAGATCCTCTATGTTGGCACTTTGTTTATAACGATTAAAATAAGCGAGCCGACGATCAATATTTTTTGCAACTCAGTCGAGTGTGAGTTCTTTTTTTATTGTGGGAGTGGCGGTAGTTGATTTTTCTGTAGGAGTTTCCACTGGAGCCGCTGTTTGTGCGAGCGAAATAGATGTACTTGAAAGGAGAATACAACCAAGGAGCAGGATTTTTTTCATAAAGAAGAATAAAAAATACCCTCACACAATACTCTATTTTTTTTCCAGAGTCAAATATTTGCCACACGTTTATATTTTCCTATACTCTCATATCTTTCTCTTCTCTTTTTTCCTATGTCCAACACGATAGATCTCACATGAGTTACCACCCATAATCTCAAAAATATTGATATTTCTTTTGAAAAAAATACCCTCACAGTCGTCACAGGAGTGAGCGGATCGGGCAAATCATCACTTGCCTTCACGACATTGTGCAACGAGTGACAAAGGAGGTATCTCGAGAGTCTCTCAACCTATGCTCGTATGTTTATTGGAGGAATGTCTGAAGAAGCAAAGGTGCGGGAAATATCAGGACTGACACCGACTATTAGTATTGAGCAAAAGACGGTAGC
>JAYSSG010000059.1:0-16760 GCA_043720655.1 Candidatus Altimarinota bacterium | reverse complement strand
CTTCATAATGTCCAACAATATGGATATATCCTTTGTGTGTCTCCTGAATTTTTTGAAGAGTCAGGGAACTATACTCTATCTGTAAGGACTGATTCGCTCCACATTGTTCGAGGGCCTCCAGGGCAATACTTTGAATGCGTAATTTCTTCGCCTCAGAAATATCCTGCATCTGCGCATGGTCTGATTTCCAGAAGACTACTTTCTCCACTCAGAGTTCGCTAAATTTTTGAACCAGTAACTCGAGCGTTGAGAGCTTGTTCGGATATGCTTGTATTACAGTCAGGGATTGTGACGAGACAGAAAACTCATTTGGAGAGGACTCTTTTTGAGATAGTGTGATTCATTTCTTTGAAATAGCTTCTATTTGGTAGATGACATTCTCTGTTCCTTCTGAAAAAAGCATAACCCTCTCCCCTATTTTTGCACGAAAAACATGAGCTATCTGGTGATAGAGTTCTCCTAGTGGAATAGTTATCTCTTTTTTAAGAGGAATAGAAACAAAAAATCGATGCATAAAAAATCCCGCTCATTGTGAGCGGGATAGTCTTTTTGTCAAGAAAAAATAAGAATTATTTTGTAACTGTTTTTGTAGCTTTGATATCTTTCAGTGTGATTTCAAAGTTGAGAGCCTTGCCTGCGAGAGGATGAGGATTCTTTGATTTTATAGTAATCTCTGTTTCAGTTTTTGAAACAACTGTTTGATCAGGCTTGATATCTACTTCCACATCATCACCAGTGATTGATTTGATAGTAACCTTGCTACCATCTTGTGCTGTTGCTTCAAGACCTACCTTTAGTGTCTTTCCGTAAAAAGGAGCCTGTGGATCATTGATAGAAACAGTTACATTATCACCAGTAACCGCAGTTACTTTGATCATTGCTTCACCGAGTTTCTTCTCTGTACCAACTGTAGAACCTCCGAGTATCTGATCTGCTTGAGCCTTTGGAAGGTCTTGAGACATAATACCTGTAAGTACATTTGTTGGGACCTTTTGTGTTATTACTTCTTTGTATTCATCAAGAGGCATAGTTTTTTCGACATATTCCTCACCGTAACCATCTTTTGCTTCGATTCTTACTTTCTTTGTCTCACCTTTTTTCATCGTTATCACAGCATCTTCAAATCCTTGGATCATACTTTTGCTTCCGATGACGAATTCAAGTGGCGTACGACCTTCTTTCTTTGAAGAATCAAATTCTGTACCATTATCTTCTGTCCCTACATAATCCACGACAACTGTGTCTCCAGCTTTTGGAACAGAGGATCCAAGGATATTACTTCCGAGATTACCGAGACTACATCCTGACAAGAGAATAGCGACAGCAAAAAGTGGCAAAAATCTTTTCATAAAGAGAAAAATAAGAAAATAAACGAGTAAAAAGTAGTTGTATTATATAACATTTACCCAATAATAAACCTAATTAAATTGCACATTTAAATAAATATTGTGTAATATACTTAGCTATGGACGAAATCAAAAAAAACATATACTCTATTCAAATCTATTCTTCTTTTATGCCATTGAAGCACATACATCTCTTCCGGTGACAAAATGCACTTCTTTTGAATGACACACTTATTGCTTGGAAGAAGAAATTTGTTGAAAAACATGGAGAAATGAACCTCGCAGAAGTCAGAAAACAGGACCTCTATGATGCTATTCTTTCAGATTGTGTTTCTCCTGGTTTTATGGGCATGACACGAATGATCATACTGAGAGATCTCATCATAAAAACCGAGAGAGAAATAAATAATATGCAAGAGAAAGAATCTCAGATACCAGACGATAATGATACTGCAGCGACCACTAAGCCAAAAGTATTTGATGACAGCCTCTGGATAGAGACACTCAAAATGGCTCCAGAAACAAATTTTTTCCTCTTCGTAGGAAACAAATCGCCCGTAACAGAGCTTGAAAAATGGCTTGTGGAGAATGCTACTCTTCACGATTTTATACTTCCTTCTTCCGATGAAATTCAAAACTCAATAGTTAAGGCTCTGTGAGTTTCCAGCTACCAAGCTTCTCGTATTCAGGAAAGACTCAATAATAACTATTATTTCATTTATCAGGAAATACAAAAACTCAAACTAGCAGAAAAATCTTCTTGGACTGACGAGGAACTCAAAAATGTCCTTCCAAACTACTTTGAAGAAAATAATTTTAATATTCTCAATCCTCTCTGGAAAAAGGATGTTTCTGAGCTTCTCTACACCTTCAGGGATACTCTTCGAACTGCTGATAGAGAACTCACTATGGCTATGCTTACTACTATGCTTCGCAAGGTCTTAATAGCTTCTTTTTTACCGTCAGAATCTTCACTCAGAGCTCTATCTGCCATCAAACCATCACAGATAACTACAGCGAGGAAAATAGGAGGTGACCGAGAAGTGCTCAAAAAACTCTACGAAGCTCTGGTACGTATAGACATGGAAGAAAAACAAGGAGAAAGTACTGGAAAGCTTGATGCTTTTCTCATGGCACTGCTCAGCTATTGTGCAGCACCTGAAACTCTATAATTCTTTCTTTGGAATCTCTATACGGATAGTAAACCCATCCCCCTGAGCACTGATGAGATCTACAAATCAGCCAGCATCACGGACAATCTTTTCAACGATAGAAAGTCCCACCCCGAGTCATCTGTCTTTGATATCTCCTGTTTTTGATTTATCTACTTGATAGAATTTCTCTTTTAAATAGGGTAAGTCTGCCGCAGTCACACCAATACCATTATCTTGAAAAATAAGAATATTCGTATCTCACTCTTCCAGGAAATTGATTCTCAGCTGAGATCCCGATCCAGCATAGCGCAAAAAATTGGCTACTATATTGTGGAATATTTGTATCAAACTATCTCTATCAAAAATGATGCTTGCCCTCTTAGGACCTGCATAATTCATAGTCTGCAAATGATGATTGAGCTCTTGACTGTGCGTTTCTTGAATAAGAGAAAATATCTCATAGAGTGAAATCTTGTCATAGTGGAATACCGTAGGTCGGCTTTCAAACATCTGAAAATGCATCAAACTTTCCACAATTCTGGTCAAACGAGACAGCTCACTTGTAAGTGCGTTGATGTTCTTTGTATTGAGCTGAATTACCCCATCCTGTATACCCTCTAAATAGACACCGATAGCAGTCATCGGCGTTTTGAGCTCATGACTCATATCGGTCAAAAACTGAGCACGGATTTGCTCCTGATGGTCGAGACGGAGACGGAGATTATTGAGAGAATCAATCAGTGGTTTAAATTCATCTTTTCTGTCATATTCCAAAAGATTACCACTTGATGCAGAGAAACTATCGAGCGTATTGGTAATGGTACGAATTGGCTGAAACGATTGCTTCAAAAAATAGAGTATAAAGACACTCAATAACGCCACAAATGATATATTGATGGCCAACATGGCAACCAGCACCTGATTGATAAATTCCTTTTTTGGATCATTTTCTCCTGTAAAACTAAACCCAAATGGTACTGTTTTTAAAAAGACAGACATAGCATTGAGCCCGATAACTTCATCAATTTGTTTCTCTTCCACTCCAGATGTTTGAAGCACTTTTCCCACTGAATCACGATTAAAAACAGGATCAGTGTTGACATATTCTTCAAAACCAGAAACAAGCTTATTGAGATCTGAATCAATATCACGGTACTGCTCGAGAAGCTCTGGTGCCTGATCTGGAAACTTCTTTATAAGATTGAGAATATCAGCATCCAGCTGATTTTCACGAGACTCTGTGTAGAATTGTTGGAGGAAATTGAAGAAGTAATTTCTTGTAATAAAAGGAAGTACAGCCAGATTGAGTGTAATAAAAAGTCACACAATGATGGCAATCAGAAATACTATTTTTCGAGTCAGAGTCATAGAAATGGTTTGAAGTATAGTAAAATAAAAGTTCTTTTTAGCAAGAAAATATAAAAAAACAGGGAGAAGTTTTTTACAATGAAAGTGAAATAAATACAATGGACGTATTCATATGAAATCCATCACTCCCCCTCAAGACGATCTCGGACAGCGACTCGACAGATATATACGAAAAATCTTTCCATGAGCCAAGCTGGGTGAGATCTATCAAGCTCTGAGAACCAAACAAATCACTATCAATGGGAAAAAAATGCCCGAGAGTACCAAGCTCCGAGCATGAGATATTGTAGAAGTTCATTTGGATGATGTGACTTTAAAAGTGTGGCAGAAAAAAGAAGAGCGTATTATTAATACCTCAAGTACACTAGAAGTATCGAGAATTCTGTATGAAGACAACGAGATCCTCATATACAATAAACCAACCGGACTGATCGTCCACAGCCCTGACCATAAAACAAATGAAGTATCACTCATAGAGCAGATAGAGGTGTATCTGCTTTTAAAATGATGGAAATCTGGCGGAACATTTGACCATCCTGCTCTGGCTCACCGAATTGACCGAGATACGTCTGGTATTATCATTTCTTGTCTATCGAGAAAAAGCTATGAGCATATGGCAGAGCAATTTCGCACCAGAAAAGTGATAAAAACGTACCATGCTCTTGTCTCAGGAAAACCAGATCCGGAATCTGGAGTTATAAACGCCCCGATTCTTCGTATGAATACAGGAAGAACTGATGAAGCAAAAATGATAATTGACTCCAAATGAGACTCAGCTGAGACGGAATATCGAGTTATTGATTCTTCAGGTATTTTTGGAATCACAAAATGAATACTGTCCCAAAACTGGTCAATAGTAGAGCTCAATCCAAAAACTGGGAGAACTCATCAAATCCGTGTACATATGGCACATATCGGATGTCCTCTCATCGGCGATAAACGCTACGATTGACCTAGTGTCACTCGATTTCCAGAATTATCTCATCTTTTGGGCAGAAAATGACACCTCCTTCATGCACAAAAAATCGCCTTTATCCACCCAAATGGTAAAGTAATGGAGATAGAAAGTCAAAACTCATAAATACTACAAACACTCTCTCGGGTCAAATGTTTCTGGCTGGAACCGTGAACCAGCTGCTACTTCAAAAACATATTGAGCTGGATGTGATGTGTATTCCATAGGTTCACCTGTTTCTTTTTCTGGTCGCATATTAGCAGCACTATCAACCAATTTTCCAGAAGCGTCATAGAAATACATATCAAGAGGAATACGCGTATTTTTCATCCAAAAATTCTTTGGAGAATCTTCATCAAATACAAAGAGCATACCGCAGGTTTGGCAGAGCTCTACTCGATTCATGAGGCCTCTTGATTGCTGTTCTGATGTTGTGGCAAGTTCTATATTCCATATTTTTTCATTGAGCACTACCATACAATTTTTTGTATGTTTTCACAGAAGAAAACTCGTAACAAAAATTATAAAAATAACACCAATAATAATTCCCATTTTCTTCATAGAAAAATGGTATAAATAAGTCTTGAAAATGCAAGACGAAACTTGAATTCCTCGAAAAATCACGACAATGCTTTTATGCTCCATCTCTACAACACTCTTTCCCGAACTATTGAACCGTTTAAGCCTCTCAGAGAAGATACGGTGAAATTTTATGTCTGTTGACCAACGGTGTATAATTACGCTCATATAGGCAATCTCTGTTGCTATACCTTTTCAGATATTGTCATTCGCACACTTCAGTTCCTCTGACACAATGTAAACCCCTTGATGAATCTCACCGACATAGATGATAAAACTATTCGGGATAGTCAGCAAAATAATATGTCTCTCAAAGACTTCACGGAAATGTATACTCGCTATTTTTTTGAAGATCTCAAAAAACTCAATATCACCAGTTTTCATCGTTTCAAGCCTATCTCAGAATTGGTTCCTGAAATGGTAGAAATCATTCAGAAACTTATCAATAAAAAACACGCCTATATTTCCGAGGACGGATCGGTCTATTTTGATATTAAAACTTCCAAGCAGTATGGTAACCTCGCTCACCTGGATATGAAGGGTATGAAAGCGGGTGCAGGAGAACGTGTGAAATCTGACGAATATGAAAAAGAGAACGTGAGTGACTTCGCTCTTTGGAAAGGGTATGACGAAGCGGATGGTGAGAATTTCTGGGAAGCAACATTTCAGACAAAAGAAGGAGAAAAAACCCTCAAATGACGACCAGGATGGCATATTGAATGTAGTGCGTGTAATATGTGGGGGCATGGGGAGCAGATAGATATTCACATGGGCGGTTGTGATCTCATATTCCCTCATCATCAAAATGAAATAGCTCAAACAGAAGGATTTACTGGAAAAACATTTAGCAACTATTGGATGCATACAGGACATCTCCTCGTCGACAATAAAAAAATGGCAAAGTCTGCAGGTAATTTTTACAAGCTCAAAGATATTGAAGAAAAATACCCAGAAAAAGAAGCTGTTCTTTTCCGAGCTTTCCGATTGATGTGTCTCCAAAATCGTTATCGTGAAAACTTTAATTTCACTTTTGAAAGACTCGAAAGTGCCTTGATTACTATTGGGAATGTTGATAATTTTTTCAAACGGCTCAAATCATACAATCCTCATCTGCATGGGAAATTTCGACGTGACTTCCGTGACTATCTCCAAACTGCAATGCAGGGTTTTGTCGCTGATCTCGAAAATGATGTCGATACTGTCCATGCTATCACTCATATCTTTGATTTAGTCAACGAAGTCAATCGGCATATTGATAGTCAGCAACTTTCAGATAGTGAAAAAAATTCTACTATTGATATTCTAAAATCTTGGGATGCCGTCTGTGGCATCATAGATTGGTCTCTTCTTGAAAAAGAAAAAATACCCGCAGATATACTGGAGCTCGCAGAAGCCAGAAACAAGGCGAAACAAGCAAAAAATTTCATGGAAGCTGATGAAATACGTAAAAAAATAGATGAATTGGGGTACAAAGTGATGGATAGTAAAGATGGTGCAGTGATAGAGAAAAAGTAAACACTGTTTTTTTTGATTTCCCAACATTTCACCCTATTATCTCGCTCAAAGAAGGAGTGTAATTTTTTACTGTATACCCATGTCCTCATCTCTCAATAGTGAACAGCGTCGTGCAGTCGATATCATCGATGGTCCTCTTCTTATTCTCGCAGGTGCATGATCAGGGAAAACCCACACCCTCACAGAACGGGTTTATCATATGATCAATACGATATGAATCTCTCCAGAGTCCATCCTTTGTGTCACTTTCACGAATAAAGCAGCCAAAGAAATGAGAGAAAGAATTGCAAAAAAACTTGGGCGACATATTCCTCAATCTTTTGGAATGCCTCGAGACTTCCCTCTTGTCTCAACATTTCACTCGATGGGCGTGATGTTTCTCCGTCTCTACATTGATAAGATTGGCTATGAGAGGAACTTCGCTATCTATGATACAGATGACTCTATTGCTCTCATCAAAACTATTCTCGAAGAAAAAAAAATCGACCCCAAAGAAGCACCTCCCCGAAAAATACAGTATGAGATATCTCTTGCAAAAAATAGTGGACTTTCTCCAGAAGGGTATTCTATGACAGTGGAGAGTCATTTTCAATGAATTGTTGCAGAGATATATCCTCTCTATCAAAGGAAAATGCAGACCAATAATGCTCTCGATTTCGATGACATCCTCAGTAAAACTCTTGAAATCCTCAAGATACCTCAAGTACTCGAATATTTCCATAATCGGTTTCAGTACTTCTGTGTAGACGAATACCAGGATACCAATTCAATACAGTATGAAATCATAGAGCTTCTTGCGAGTAAATCAAAAAACCTCTGTGTCGTTGGGGATGATTGGCAGGGTATTTATTCTTGGAGAGGTGCTAATATCAAAAATATCATTAATTTTAAACAAGATTTTCCAAAAGCAGAAGTGGTAAAGCTAGAGCAAAATTATCGCTCCACTTCCAATATTATCAATGCCGCTAACGTCGTCATCAAAAACAACGTCTCAGCGCTCGATAAGCGCATGTGGACAGAGGCTTCTGAATGAGATAAAATAACAATCCACGAATGCGTGAGTGAGCGTGAAGAAGCTGATAAAATCGGAAACTTTGTCGAAAAAAATCCTGCTTCTTGGGCGATATTGTACCGTACCAATGGACAATCTCGTGTGATAGAAGAAGCTCTGATCCGAAAAGGAGTTCCTTATGAAATTATTGGTGGACTGAAATTTTATGATCGAAAAGAAATTAAAGATATTATAGCGTATTTGCGTGTTATTCTGACACCCCAGGACAGTATTGCTTGGAAGAGAATCGTGAATACACCTGCACGAAAAATAGGTCCAACAACTATTGAGAGGACGATTCAATACGTGGAGAAAAGTAAAATCAATTTTATGATGCTCGGTCAACCCGCTGGGAACGGTAATTTCGGTGAAGAAGCAATACATGTTGATCTCATACCTGAGATGAAACCTGCTGCAAAATCAGCATTAACACAATTTTGTAATCTCATGCAAGAAATAGAAAAAAGATCCTACGAATTCCCTGTAAGGCTCATGATAGAAAACATTCTTCAGATGTTAAAGTATCGAGAATACTTAGAAGAAAATTTCTCACCACCAGAAGTAGAAGCAAAAATGGACAATGTAAATGAGCTTAAAAATCTCGCTTCTCGCTATGACGAAATCACTCCTAGGGAGTCTCTTATGCATTTTTTGGAAGATATCTCACTTATTACCAATGAACAAGAAGACGAATGAGATATAGAAAAGGTAGTTCTTATGACAATACATAGTGCTAAAGGGCTTGAATTTGAGCATGTTATCATTGCTGGCGCTGAGGAGGGTATTTTTCCACATTCTCGAACTCTCTTTGAATCAGACCAACTCGAAGAAGAAAGACGACTTTTTTATGTCGCTATGACTCGCGCTAAGAAAAAACTGATTATTACTCGAGCCAATGAACGATATACCTTTGGGACGTACTCCAGCAATATCGCGAGTCGATTTGTTTCAGAGATACCAGAAGAGTATAGAGAAGATATTGCACCAAAAAAATGGAGCTTTGTAAGCGATATGTTTCCAAGTTCTGATACTGCTGATAATTTTGAGTGAGATTGGTCAAGTCAGGCAACCAAGCCTAAAACATTTGGGCTTGGGAAAAAAGTCCATGATAGTATGGTAAATCTTTCCCTGTGAGACCGTGTTTCACATCAAAAATTTTGACGATGAACTATTATATCTCTCGTTGGCGATGTGGCGCAAATCGCTTTTTCAAATGGAATTAAGAGTCTCAATATCCGTATTGCCCCTCTCACAAAAGACTAAATATTATTTGATATCTATAATCGCTTTTTCGATATTGGTAATCTTTTCTCGTAATTTTGTGATTTTTTGCTCTGCCACAGGATCAAGTCACTGAGAAGAGCTTTTTCTTTGATCTTCCAATACCTTTAATTCTTTTTGTGTACGAATAAGTACTTGAGTCAAGCGTATGCGTCGACCTGATTTTGTGACATCACTGGTATTATTCTCAAAAGACTTCTCTTCTGCTCCCATTTCGGGTGGTTCTACTATTGTGACTGCTTCTGGCAACGTTTGGGATTTAAAAGTTGATGAGCCTAGGCTCTTTCCTGCTTTTAATGGAACATACAAATATACCAAAATCCCCACAAGAATGATGCTAAGTATAGAAAATACTACATAGGATTTTATATGATGAATTTCATGTGGCTGCATATTCTAGTATTTAGTCTATTTTTTTGTAAGAATTGACCCTATTTTTTCTATCCAGCATTTAATAAGGCATCACAATGATTGACCCTGCATTTCCAATAGCAGAAGACTGCAACTGAGTATTGATGCTAGAATAGGTAGAGTATACCATAAAGGCAAGGATGCCTCCAGCAATAGTGATTAAAATCCATTTCATATATCTAGATGATATTCACAAAAAAATAATGTCAAATATTTGCATCGTGTAAAAAGATATGGTACGATGGGGAGGTAAAAATATTCTATGGCTACATCTACCCCCCTTTCTCACTTGAAAAAACTTTGGATTATCAATGGTATTTTGGCCTGTGCCGCACTCTTTGTGACACTCCCTCATCAAGCTTGGGTACTCTCTATATCACAGAGCGGTTCGGTGAAATCTTTCGATGGAGCCATCATGCCGATAGCCTTTGTGCCTGATTGGAAAAAAAGTGACTACATTGATAGGCGTCATGAATTAACCTATGCAGAAATCGAACAAAACGATCTCATCCCACTACCAGATTATGGTGATATGAAAAAAGATTTTAACAGTATATTTACCTATATTACCGTCTTTAAGTGAGCCTACATGGATGAAGACCGGAGAGTAGGTGCAGGGTCTCACGATGGTGTCGATATTCGAGCCCCTATGGAAACCCCTGTCTTTAGTATTGGTCATGGTATTGTCACAAAAGTACGAAATGATGACGATAATAAGTATATCGTTGTTGAGCATAGAAATGTATTATACAATAATACTATTGGGAAATATTATTCCAGTTATCTCCATCTTGGTCGTGTGGATGTAAATGTAGGAGATATCATCACTAAATGAACTATCATCGGAAAAGTGGGGATGTCAGGTATTACTACCACCCCTCATCTTCATATCCAGATAGATAATGAAGATGCCCCTTTCTATCCTTACTGGCCTTTTAGCTTGGAGGATGCTGGAGAAGCAAGTATGTCATTTTTTGATGGAGTAAGCAATGGTCTCAATAAGGACGTTCTCGATCTGTACTCTGTTGACCCTATACATTTTATTGAAAAAGCTAGAGCAGTAGATAGTAGTATAAAAGATGAATTATCTTCTAACACTCTTCAAAATAACAATTCTCCCGTCAAACAAGAAGCAGAAAACTACCTCCCAGAAACAGTAAAAAATAATAATCCTGTTGGAACCTTTGGCGATATCTCTTTAGGAGATAAATATTATACTGCTATCACTCATTTTGCTAAGAAATGACTCTTAAAAGGTTTTACAGATGGCACTTTTAGAGCAAGCCAAACTGTCACTCGGTCTGAAATACTTGGAGTGGTACTCAAGGCACTTTGAATCGTGCATCATGGAGAGATACTGGTTGGTATTTTCAAAGATGTCCCAAAAGATCATTGGGTAAACCCACTTATTTCAGAAGCAGTAAAAAGAAAAATAGTTTCTACAGATAGAATATTTTTTGAACCAAATCGTGCAGTTACACGAGTAGAATTTCTTGCTATTCTTGGACAAGCCTCTGGGGATAGACTTTCAAAGAAAGTAACAAAACAATGGAGAGATATTGACCAAAAACATTGGTCACAGCAATACGCTGAATTTGCTCTTAAATATAAACTTTTTGAAGGGATTAGTAGCGATAATTTTAAACCAAACGAACCAGTCACTCGTGGTGAAATAGCTCAAGCAATGTATATATACCTCAAAAATATTGGAAAGGTCTAACAAAAAACCTTGCAAAGAGACCTAAGTACGATACAATAGGATTACTTACTTCTTAATCCTTTGTTATGAAAAAAATACTTCTTGCTCTTGGATATATTGCTGGTGTCGTTGTAGGTGCTAAATTTGCTCATAAAAGTGTCTCATCTACTAAAAAAAAGGCAATAGCTCAATCATCAGATATCAAGGAACAAGCACTTGATGCTGGGAAAGAATTTATTGAAACACATAAGAATGCTTTTGATGAAATCAAAAAAGAATATTGGACAGCGGAGAACAAAAAACTTCTTCTTTCAAAAAAAGCTGACTTGATGAAATTCGTCGATCTCATAAAAGTAGAAATTAATGAAGCAGTCGCTGAGCTCAAAGAAAATGGAGTAGATACTGATGAAATACACGAGAAGATTGAATCTATTTACGCAGAGAAATCAACTATTTTGAAGAAACTCGGGAAAACACCAACAGCAGTCGCTGCAAAGAAAAAACTTTCTACCATTATACAGAGTACAAAAAAAGCTCTCAAGAAATAATATCTTTTTCTTTCATAGAAAAACAAGAAGTGAAGCTCCTTGTTTTTATATTTTGTACCCTTTATTATTCAATTTTTTTATGACCACTGATCCAATCATAGATTCTGAAGACCAGATAACTCCACCAATGTCTGAAGAAAGTGATCTAATAGAATCTTCTCCGGTATCTTCACAGAATTTTGAAGAAACCATCCAAAACCTTCAAGAACAACTCGCTCGGTCTCAAGCAGATTATGTGAATCTCGTCCGAAGAAGTCGTGAAGAATCAGCTCAAATCGGACAGTGGGCTGAAGATAAGACCATCCTTAAATTCCTCCCTATCCTCGATAATTTAGAGCGTTCTTTAGACCATATACCCTCAGAGCTAGTAGAAAATGTCTGGGTAGAATGAAATAAATCTATCGTGCGTTCAATGCAAAAAGTTGTGAGTGATTTTGGCATACTTCCTATGAATCCTGTTGGACAAGAATTGGATCCTGATTTTCATGAGGTTATATCACAAATACCTCACTCTCTCACAACTATACAGACCGAGGTAGAAAAGTGATACATGCGTTGAGATAGGGCTCTGAGACATGCAAAGGTCATTGTATGAGACTGACAAAAAACAATCGAAGCATAAATTCAACTGTGGTCCTCCATAAAAATCACCCCTACATCGATTTCGTGATGTCTCTCACGCCGTGAGGCATGAAAACAGGCCGCGATGCTGTAATACAACTTCTTTCCTATATTGGCTCTCCCCAGAATACACTCAAAGTTTTTCATGTGACGGGAAGTAACGGAAAATGAAGTGTTTGTCAGATGATTTCTCAAGTTCTCTATAAACAATTTAGAAAAAAAGTAGGGCTTTTTACTTCACCACATTTAATTGATATAACAGAACGATTCCAAATTAATGGAAAACCTATTAGTCATAATAAACTGAATACCTATTATAAAAAAGTCCTTGCTCTCTCTAAAAAATACACTATTGAGCTCTCTTTCTTTGAAATACAGGTAGTCTCGATGATACTCTATTTTTCAGAAGAAAAAGTAGATTATATAGTTGTCGAAGTAGGGCTATGATGACTCTATGATGGCACCAATATATTCCAACATCCTCTTGCCTGCTTTATTACCTCTATCACACTCGAACATACTTACCTCTTAGGAAAAACACGAATGAGTGTGCTCAAAAATAAATTAGGTATTGTCAAAAAGTGAACCACCCTCTATACGCATCTCCAGAATAATACTATTACAGAATACTGTAAAAAACACTGAGCTCATCTTGCTCCAGTATCAGATAAGAAAATGAGCTGAACACTTACAAATCTCCCCTGAAATCATCAACAGAAAAATGCCTTTCTTGTATTACAGGCACTACAAGACCTGTGATTTGCAACCAAAGAAGTACTCATTTGACTCGCTCATATCTATAACCCCGGAAGATTTGAATGGCTCTCCCCTACTTTCTTTGTAGATAGTGCTAACAATAGAGAGAATATTAGATTTCTCAAAAGTATGCTTAAAAAAGATATATCAGACTCAATTATTATCTTTGGAACCACTCAAGAAGAAGCTCACTATGCGGCACAATTGGCAAATCTGCTTCCAGGTCAGATAAAAATCCTAGTGGATGGATTTTGCGAACGAGCACTTCCCTGCTCAGAATATCAAGACCTCGTTTCTCACAGTAAGATTTATCACCTTGATACGTCAGAATGAAAAAATTTTATAAAGAAAATCACAAAGCAAACAAAAAAATCACAAAAGTATATTCTCTACGGTAGTATTTATTTAGTAGGATATATAATGTGATTGTCAAGATACGATATATTTGCAAAGAGGTAGAAAGTATGAGAAACTAGAGGGGTAATTAATTTATCCCTATGGCATTGTTTAAAAAAGAAGCTCCCGATAACTCTTATCTCAATGATGAGAGAGGATTTGTGCAATCTGCGAGTTATCAACAAAGGAAAGCCTTTGTAGAAAATAATCGTGATCGTTTTGGAAAATGGAATTACACGGGAACTACAGCTCAAAATGAGAAATTTCGCAACAAGCTCCTTACTGAAGAAGATCTAAAAATCAAGTATGAAGGCGCTCGCAGGGGCATTATTGACACTACTCGTACAAATTTGTGAAAATTAAGAACAGAATGAGCCATGGAGCGAGCGACAGATAGCTCTCGAGCGAATCAAAAAATGGTTCTTGGAATCAGCAAAGACCTTAACGGAAGAATTCTAGAATGAGGTTTATTTGGTGTCATATTCGGTGGACCAAAAAGACAACAATGGCTCGCAAGTATAGAGAGTGATTATCCTCAAGCACGAGGTAAGCTCCTACCACTTATTCAACAAGGCTTTGAAGATAGTGCCTCAGAGGCAGCACGCTCATGAAATCCAAAAGCGTTCATCAACTTTATGAAGAAAATGGGACGATCATTTGGTGCACAAGATGAAGCACGAGTACGACAGATTGTTACGGCACCTAAAACTATCAAGGATCGTCAGGAGGCTATCGTGGAGACACTGCTCGTATGAGCTGTATCTCACGTATTGACAGGCGGCTTCAGTCTTTTACTCGGTAAAATACGTACACCTATTCCCCTTCACAAGGCCGACCTCCCATCGAAAGATGCAGTCACTCAATCACTGCATGGTGAGTGAGCTCGTGAGCAGTCTCAGGCAGCACATAATGAATTTTGGAATGAAAGTGAAAAAATGCGTATCACTGCCTGAGCAAGTGAAAAAGCTAAAGGACTCTATGGGAAAGAAGCTGCTTACGTCCTCTCTGCTATAGAAGAATTCGGAGCTCAAATTGATGTGAGTAGTAATTGGATCACAAGCGGGGTCAAGAAAGGTCGATCAAAAAATCTCCAAAAAGCGCAAGAATTCTGACCATGGGATACACAAAAAACCCTTGCGAGTATTAAGTTTAAACCAGGAAGCCCTGAAGAAGCTCGTCGCATCAGTCTCTTAGAGAAACTCAGTCAAACGCAAGTCACAAAATGACTCGCAGAAAGTGGAGTCGAGAGAAGTGGTTACACAGAAATGCTCAGTATGATGAGTGGTTGTGGTTCTGAGGAAGTGTTTCTCGAAAAATACGTCCTCCCAAGTGAAGAAAAATATGGCTCAAATGTCTCCTATATACGGAAAGCTATTCACGCATTCTATCATGGAGGTTCAGCACCCTATCGTGATGGAACACGAGATGTTCCTTCTTACAAATACCAAGCAGGTGATCAGAAAATTATTTATAGTCTCGTACACAGTAATTACACTCCTGGAGTTGTAGATATGGTCAATGCGTATCGTGGAAACCCTGAGAAGTGGAAAACAGCGAATGATAAAACAACAGGCGGAGGTCGTAATGTCCGAGAAAAAACTCAAGCATATTCAAAAGACCTCCTAAAGAATGTAGATATGAGAAGTCCAGAGGCAGTTTCTCAAGTATTTAGAAATGATTCTGTTAATGGAAAATCTATCGCTGATATATATTCAAACAATCTTCGCAGTATAGGAGGTATCAACATTACTCCGGAGACTATCGCAAACGCCATTAAAAATGGACAATATAAACATGTAAATGGACAAAATACTTGGAGAAATCAAACAAGAACGTGAGTAAAAGGATTTAACTGAGAAGCATTGGTCTTCACCGTCAGGGAGTCATCTGGTGCCTACAGAGTCTGTGCTATCAAAAAAGATTGTACAAATCTCATTATCGGTGAAAAAATTCCTTCACCAGAAAACTATCTCGATAATCTCCCAGCCGTTGTAAATTTCCGTATGCCTTTGATTCTCAATTTCAAATGAAGTAGCGGTAAATGAGAGAAAAAACCAGAGAAACCTGGGGAAACAGAAAATCCAGAAACACCAGGAACACCAGTTGAAAATCCACCTCAGACACCTGGAACACCTACAACACCAGAGGGTCCACCAGATATTCCGGGGACATCTACGAGTGGCGGCACATCAATTCCATGAGGAACTCCAGGAACAGGCACTTTGGAAGGTGGTACAAATACGGGAACAACTATGTGACCTACAACAACTGAAGATTTTATATGACCTGTAAATCCTGGAAATAATTTTAATAGATAATTTTATGAAAAAAACAATTTTATTCACCTGTATTTATTTGCTAAGCACTTTCGTGTTAGCAGCTGATTTTAGTAGTCTTAATTGCGATGATGCAAGTATTTTAAACTATAAATCTGGTACACTTTCAAATAGTACAGCATATCAGTGTACCACATGTTTCAAAACCACCGATTTATATTATCGAGCAGGATATCCTATCGAAAATATTACTAATCTTTATGATACCTTCGATGTAGTAGGTGTTTCTCCGAGAATCATGTGGACAGATGAAACATGGGTGGATTGGGATGTGCTCAATAATAAATTCACTATTGGTTCTGATTTGTCAACTACTCGATCAGACGCTAAAGGATTTAAATTTGAAGATATTTCCGTGTCTGATTCTCAGAGACAGCCATTCTGGCAAACAGCGAATAATGCTCCAAATACAGGACGAATATTTTGAATATTTTACCCTTCAGACCCACTATTGTCATATGTTAGATCACCTGGGGGCATTTCATTAGATAACGTAAGTAATACTGCAACATCCAGTGACAGAAGTAAGCCTATGTGGCGAATCGCATTCAATGCAGCATCTCGAGCAACAAATATTGCAACAGGGGTTGACGGCTCACTTGAAAACCATATCCAATGTGCTTTTGTCTTTCCAAAATGGTGTGGTGATGGTACTCTAGACTCCGATAAATCAGAACAATGTGATGATGGAAATATGACGAGTGGTGATGGATGTAGTAATACTTGTACAACAGAAGCGAGCCT
>JAYSSG010000058.1:0-2699 GCA_043720655.1 Candidatus Altimarinota bacterium | reverse complement strand
TCCATATTTTTGCGAGAAGTTTCAATCCATGGCCGTAGGCATTACTCTTTACGACGGGTACGCAGGGTATACCGGAGAGTTTTTGGAGGACATCTAGGTTGTGTTTGAGGCGTTCTGGGAAAATAGTCAGCGTATTGAGATTGTTATAGGACATAAGGTAGATGAGGATTTTTACGGAGTATGCATCGATTGATTATAGCGATTTTATTCATAAAAAAAGCCCTCTTTCGAGGGCTCTTTTTAGTTTTTTTATGCAGCAGCGTCTTCCTCGAGCCCAAGAGATTTCTTGAGATCTTCTATTTTGTTTTGATCTTCATTTGATTTTTGACGATTTTTGAGCTCGTCGATGTAGATTTGTTTGATTTGTTTCCACTCTGCTCTTTTATCAGTGACGAGCTTTTTGATTGTTTCTGCTTCTTTTGGCATCAGTTTTCGGAATTCTTCTCTTTCTTCACTAAACACTTTTTTCAGCTCATCTACTTGGTATTGAGAGAGTGTTGGGATAGCATCGACGACACGCTTTTTCTCTGAAACAGAGAGCGAAAGAGAGTGTTCGAGGAGGTCTACAAAATCCTTTTCTTCGAATTGAGTGAGAGGATGAAATGAGACGAGATCGAGAATAATTTGATTATCATCGGTATTGTAGCGACCGATAAGATCTTTAAAAAATGCTTCAGCAGCAACCGGATCAAACGCAGTATCGTCACCAGTTCCTCCAGTTTGTCCTCCTTGTGTAGTATCTTCAGCCATAAAAAAAAGTTATGAACGAAATGTGTGAGACGAAATGAATGTCTCTATTTTCTCACGCAGTATATCATCAAATACCCCATTTGTCCAAACTTTTTCTACATCATCGTCATCATCGAGGTCACTGAGGAGTTTCATTACTTTTACTCATTGATCAAAATCTGTGATTTCGCTTTCCAGTGTTGAGAGGTATTCGAATCCACTCGTATTCACCACAATGTTTTTTGTTTTCAAAAATTCGAGCACGGCTGCAAAATTTTCTTTGAGGACAATGAGCTGAGTTTCTGTCTCTAATGTGGTGTAATCGTCTGCCCCTGATTCGATGATGGTATCTTCTGTAATATCAGAGGTATTCACCGTGACAATCCCCCTATATTTGAACATATGACTTGAGAGAGAGCCTGTTTCTCCGAGATTGCCACCATTACGACTAAAATATGAACGCATACTGCTCGCTGTACGATTTCTATTATCTGTGAGGGTTCGCACGATGACTGCTACACCTCCAGCAGCATATCCTTCATACGTGATATCTTCGATATCGGCAGCATCTCTATCGAGACCAGAGCCGCGGCGAATAGCTTTATCGATGACATCCTTTGGGACACTCTCTTTTTTTGCCTTCTCGATAGCAGTGTAGAGAGAAGGATTTTCACTTGGATTGGGTCCACTACGAGCAGCGAGCGCGATGAGCTTGCTGTGCATACCATACACTTTTCATTTTTGTACAGCAGAAGCAGCTTTTTTATTTGCAAGAACAGGTCAACGTCACATAAACTTGAGAGATAAATATTAGAGAGATATTGGAGAAAACGAGTTAATCAGATAACTAAATATGGAATTAAGCCATCTTTCCTGTACATTATGGTGTTTTTTGTCATCAGTCAACTACACATATTCTTTTTCGGGGGTCGATTTGTATTTTATCCAAAAAACCATACAATACACCGTATGTCACATATGTTTGAGCAAAGTGCTGGAGGTATTGTCTACCGTAAACACGGTGGGCTTATTGAAGTCCTTTTACTCAAATGGAAAAACTCAGGATGAAGTATCGTCTACACACTTCCAAAAGGGCATATGCTCGAAAACGAAGCCCCAGCGGATGCTGCTATTCGCGAAATCGTCGAAGAAACAGGACTCGAAGAGCCTCTTCTGAAAATCAAAAAATTTATCAAAACTATTTCTTTTTCCTTTACGGCTCGACATAAGACCGGGAGTCCAACAATTAACAAAGATGTTCATCTCTATCTTGTCGAATATTCAGGATCGAAGAAACCGTATGTACAGCGTGAAGAGCGATTTGTGGGATTTGTCTGGCTTTCTCCAGAAGAACTAAAAAAAGTCAAAATGAAGCCAAATATTCATGATATAGTGGAAGCTAATAAGGATTTTATGTAAATTAAGTGAGAGAAATACAGAATACAAAGAGCAAAATACAAAACGTAGAAAAAATTTGTTTGGAAACCAATAAATAAATCAAATTCATTCATTTTGTGCTTTGTATCCTGTATTTTTGTATTCGCAGGAATATGAACTAGGACTCCATACTACTTGCAACTTTTACCCCTTTCACTATACTCCCCACATTCGGTCATTTAATTTTTTCTTATGCAACTCTCACTTGGTCAAAAAGACTCTCATATCGATATCACAGAAGGAAATGCTCGTATCTCACTTTGTGAAACGGCGGTTCTCCTCAATGACTATGTCATAGATTTCCCTGGAGAATATGAACGTAGCCTCATTTTCGCTGAAGTGCGTGAAACACAAAGTGGACTTATATGGATTCTGACCATGGAAGGGAAGACTATCATCTATCTCCCTACTTCTACTACTGTAGCCTCTCTTGAGGTTCTTCGTGATATAAATAATAAAGATATGGTGATCTTCCCAGCAAATGAAGCTCTCTGGAAGACCCTGGAAACATGGGAAGTATCTGTCGCAGTACC
>JAYSSG010000057.1:0-2725 GCA_043720655.1 Candidatus Altimarinota bacterium | reverse complement strand
CTATCGAGGCAAAGAAGGGCCTACTGATATCCTCACATTCCCCTATAGAAATACAGTAGAGAAAAGTACCGATACTGCTGGAGAGATCTATCTCTGTCTTGAAAAAATACAGCTCTACGCTCTAGAGCGATGAACCACCTACGAAGAACAACTCAAATATATCATCGTTCACGGACTCGTCCATATGATGGGCTACGATCATGAGACAGAGAAAGAGTCGAAAGAGATGGAAAAGATTGAGAAAAAAATCATAGTCCTGCTCAAAGAGTAAAAATAATTTTGACAGACTGCGTCTTTTTTCTACAATGCACAGCACATATACGGAGGGATGGCAGAGCGGTTTAATGCAACAGTCTTGAAAACTGTCGTGGCGAAAGTCACCCTGAGTTCGAATCTCAGTCCCTCCGCCAAAAAATATCATACTCACCTTACCAGGTGAGTTTTTTATTTCTTTGGAATATATAGAGACATCGTGTCTGTCCAGCGAGTTCATATTGATGCACTTTTTCGAGCATGAGTCATAGCTTTCTGGCTATTTGTTCACCATCTCGTTGCTCTTCTTCAGAATAAATCTTATAGAGAACGATCTTTCCATTTCTTTTCAGAAAAGGTGCCGACCAAGGAAGGATATCACTCATATAAGCTGTCGCTCGAGACATCACAAAATCATATTTTCCAGCATGCTCTGGGTTTTTTGCCAATAGTTCTGCACGCTCCTGTATTGCTATAATATCACGAAGCTCGAGTGCTTGCACAAAATGATTCATAGCTTTCACCTTTTTCCCCACACTATCGAGAAGCGTCATACGAAGTGATGGCTGAATAATCTTGAGAGGAATACCAGGAAATCCTCCTCCAGATCCGATATCCAAAACCGCACCACTCATATCGACAGCACGGAGCACAGCGAGTGAATCAATAAAGTGTTTTATGATAATACCCTCTTCATCCCGAATAGCAGACAGATTAGTGTGAGAATTGTAGGCAATAAAAAGACTGAGAAAATCTTGAAAAAGTTTTTCTTCAGAGAGAGAAAGAGTAATTCAGTGCGAGAGGAAAAGTGGAGAAGGGTTCATCGGATATATTATTTCTTGAGAAGGTCACGGATTTCAATGAGAAGCTCTTCCTGAGTTGGGCCAGAAGGAGTAGGTACTTCTTCTTCTTTTTTCTTCATTTTATTCATCGCTTTGATAACCATAAAAATACAAAATGCCACAATAACAAAATCAACCACCACCTGTAAAAATGACCCATAATTCAAGGTAACTGCAGGAATTGCTACAACACCCTCAGAAACAGAAATTCATGCCTTCAGAACAGCTTTATAATCAGTAAAGTTGAGCCCACCCGTTACGACACCTATCAGCGGCATGATAATATCCGCTACGAGAGAAGTCACTATTTTCCCAAAAGCACCTCAGATGACGACTCATACAGCGAGATCAACCACATTACCACGCATCGCAAACTCTCTAAATTCTTTTATAATAGACATAGAATACTGTTGAAAAGATAGAATACTGTGAGTATAGGCGTCTGAAGAAAAAACACAAGATAGGTAGTAACTCACCTGTTGATAATAAAAATAAAAGACTACACTGTTTAGGTATTTTATTGACTCCTAATTACTACTCAATGGGACATAAAAAAATTATCTCTATAGTCTTACCTATATTTAACGAAGAGGAAAATATATCATATATCTATCAAGAATTAGTAACAACCCTCAGTGCAGTACAAGAGAGATATAGTTATGAGATTATTATGGTAGATGATGGGAGTAGCGACAAGAGCTGGTCTACTATAAAGCAAATATCTGAAGTAGATAAAAATGTAGTAGGAGTGCATTTTTCGAGAAATTTTGGCAAAGAGATAGCACTCAGTGCAGGTATTGATGCCTGCGTTGGGGATTGTGTCATTACGATGGATTCAGACTGACAACACCCAATCGAAAAAATACATGATTTTTTGTCACATTGGGAACAAGGATACGAAATCGTATATAATATCCGTGCATGATTTCAGGAGGCTTGATGGATGAAAAAAATATCGTCATCACTTTTTTACAAAATATTTAATTCTGTCTCAGAATTCAAGCTAGAGCCAGGTGCTACTGATTACAGGCTGCTCGATAAGATAGTAATTGATACTTATAAAAAATGTGGTGAAAAAAATAGAATGTATCGTTGATTGATTGATTGGCTTGGTTTCAAGAGAAAAAGTCTTATTTTTCCGAGTCCAAAACGAATCAATGGAAAATCAACATACAACTACAGAAAGCTCCTTAAACTCGCAGTCAATAATATTACTTCTTTTTCTTTCTTCCCTCTGAAATTTGTGTGATTCTTAGGTTTTATTACCACTTTTTGTGCAGGAATACTCTTTATATTACAAATATGAGACAGACTCTGAATCCTACAGATAGGTTTTAGCAGTCTGGGAATTGTCGTCGTCATAAACACAATGATGATGGGAACAGTCATGATGTCAATAGGACTCATCGGACTCTATGTAGCCAACATTAACGAGGAAGTCATGCGTCGTCCGCTCTATATCGTAAGAGAAAAAATAAATTAGTTTTCATTATGCCAAAAGTATCTGTTTTAATGACAAATTACAATGCTGGTAGTTTTATATGAGAAGCTATCGAGAGCATTCTTAAACAAACATATACTGATTTTGAACTAATTATTGTAGATGATGCCAGTACAGATAATAGCTGGAA
>JAYSSG010000056.1:0-2754 GCA_043720655.1 Candidatus Altimarinota bacterium | reverse complement strand
CTAACACTCTTCGTGTTGGACAGAAACTTATTATCCCTCCTGGGAATGGCTATGTATACACGACTCAGATAGGCGATACTCTTGAGAGCATTGCTCGTAAGTATACGATCACTCTCGATGAAATGCTTAAAAATAATCCACACATCTCTCATCCAGTGAGTGTAGGATCATTTATTTATCTACCAGGCATGAAAGCTCCGGTAGTAACACCTGCTTCTGTGAATCGAGAAGATGAGATGATAAACCTTGAAAACACATTTACTCACAAGCTCACATTGATCAACCCAAAAGGAAAATGATTCGTTCCAGGTCATTGTACCTACTTCGTGGCTAAACACTGGAATGTGCAATGGAGATGACATGCCAAAGATTGGTATAAAAATGCACAAAAAGCTGGGTATAAAACAGGAAAAGTAGCTCTACCAGGATCCATAGTAGTATGGTATGGTCCAGGATATAATCTTGCCTACGGTCATGTCGGAATTGTGATGAGTGTGAACTCTAAACAGTGAACCATGGTAGTGAAAGATATGAATTATACAGGCCTTTGGAGGATCACGACAAGAACAGAAAAAATAAATAATAAATACATCATTGGCTTTATTTACAACGAAAAAAAATAATTTTTTATGAGTCTCAAATTTGCTACTCGTCTTCGTCGAAGACAACGAAATCGTCAAAAAACACTCAATGCTCTTGCGTTACTTTTTGCTATACTTTTGCCAGTATATCCTGCTTTTGGTAACTATGTGCAAGATTATACAGGCTCTATTGTCCGATGAAATTATGATGCATCTACTATTATAGCGACGTATGATGCTGTTTCTGGAGAGGATATTGTCTCTAATGTTTTAGATGTTACGGGTGGTTCAGATGATCTGCTTCTTCCTGCAGAAAATATACCTGATGAAATCACTGTTTCTCCTGAGCCAGTTGCTGTCACATGACCAAAAGAAGACCCTAAAAAAATTTTCTACCCCATACATACTGTTATTCCAAAGCAGACACTCGAGGCTATTATGAAACAATACAGTGTCTCTCTTGAAGCCCTCAAGGCTGCTAATCCTGGACTTAATGCAGATCTCAAAATAGATCAGAAGATAGTGGTGCCTACTATGAAGGGGGTTGAATATGTCGTCAAAAAAGGTGACACTCTTTCTGTGATTGCTGCGAAATATGGAGTGAATAATCTCTATCATATTTTGGTAGCGAATGACCTTGCAAATACCTCTAAAATTCGTATAGGACAGAAACTCTTTTTACCAAACCCAACAAAAGATCCAAATCCAAAAAAGATAGAAGCCAAAAAAGCACCTGTGGTCGCTAAAAATACCAAGTCAGCAGCGGTAAAGACCCCATCAAAAGCAACGGTAGCTCCACCAAAAATACTTACCTATGGATCATATTCACTGAATCTCAAAGTAGAGAAGGGTTGTCGAAATTTTGCATGGGGAAACTGTACTTGTTTTGTGGCAAAATATAAAAATGTTACATGGCGATGAAATGCGAAACAATGGCTCAAAAATGCACAAAAATCTGGAGCAGCAACTGGACAAGATCCAAAACCATGAGCTATCATTGTCTATGACGGATATGGATATTCTCCTTACTATGGACACGTCGGTATAGTGATGGAAGTAGGGGAGGACCATATCATCGTAAAAGATATGAATTATAGCGCTCTCAATCAGATTACGACCCGTCGAGAAAATTATCGTAATAATTCAGCTATCAAAGGATATATTTACGTTGACTAGGTTCTGTTTTTTACCTCACAATATTTTTCTTTTTTTACAAGCGGATAAAGGTAGAGTTCCTTTCTTTTATTGATAAAAAATGGTACAATAAGGAAAATAACTCTGAGTATCGCAATGTGATATAAAAAACTTTTTACCTGGTCCCTTATTCTCCTCTTGATTTCTCAGGAAATTGTTCGTATTCCGTATTCTCTTTCTTCTGCAAAAGCGCTTGAAATAGAGACCCATGAGAATGTTGTTTCTTTACTTGTTGAGGAAAAACTTTTTAAAAAAATTCAAAGCGATATAGAAAAATATGCCCTTCGCGTACAATCTGTGCTTCCTCGTACCCGTACAGTGATTCTTACTTTTTCAGAAAATACTCATCCTGCGCTCATAGCTGCAGCAAATGAGCGACTGTATTATGCTGGACTCCCTAACCATGGGAGCAAAACACAAAAATTAATAGGAACGATTCTTATAGGGAATATTCCACTTCCAACGGTACATAAGGAGGCGACCAGCTTTCTCTCTATTTTTCCCTATATTGACTTTGATGAGCCGAGCTTTGTATGGAGTTGGGATAAAAATATGTATGAACATCTCAGTGTCGAGAAGCAAAATCCTCGACCAGAACTCTGGCACTCTGTTATAGCTCCTCATACAGGAGATATAGCTCAAGATGCAACAAAAATTCAAGATTTCTTTGCCCGAGTCTATCAATATGATAACAAGCAAGGGGAGTATGCTGATCTCGGTAAGGATCCACAGGTTCTATATGCTGATAGTGTCCGTGATTCTCAAGCGACTTCACCGGGATCTCTTGCTGCATATGAACAACTTTTTGTACCAAACCAAGAACATTTTACCTACAATAGATATACTCGGGAATTTGCACAATATTTCTATGAGAACTACCTTGCTCTGATGAAAGAGAGAGGTACCGCTCTAGTTTTTTCTTTTTCAAAATGGAGAGCAAAAGCTGAAACCAAACCTCTTACGTCTCCTCTGACACTTG
>JAYSSG010000055.1:0-2770 GCA_043720655.1 Candidatus Altimarinota bacterium | reverse complement strand
AAAGAACGATGAGTATAATAAAAGCAAAAAGAATTATACCAAAAATACCTCACTCTATCATGAGTTGGATATACCAGCTCTCGGGTATGTAGTAAGTTTCTGTATTGAAAACAAAGTCTGGATTTTTTTTGTGGAGAGTCGACAATACATGTGCTATAGTTGGGTCAGCGATAGCACTATCTGGAATAGGGTCTTGATTGACAGAAAAAATAGCACGACTTGCTGGTCCAGCCTGCGCAAGTCCATGACCAAATGGATGCTCCTGAAAGCGAAGTAAGCCAATATACATACGCTCAAAATGTCCTGAAGTAGATCCGTGTCGTGTAAAAATAGGCGCAATTTTGTTGCCAAACTGTAACATAAATACAAGTCCTACACATGAAATAATGAGGAGGAATGTGATAATTTTTGCAAGAGTAATTTTATATATTCTAAATATATTTCATTGTTTAAATACCAGAAAGAGCGTATAAGCTAGGACAAATGCTCATCCAAGTATTGCTCCAAGATATCCACTTCGACTATATGTCTGCAACAACAAAAAAAGAAGTGCAAGTACTACGAGCATATTCATAAAAGAATATTTCTTCTTTTGTGCAAAAAGTGTCATATAGGAGGCCAAGTAGAGCAAGAGAAAAAACGCCATTTGATTTGGCCCCTCAAGCATTCATTGGAAACGCACCACGGCAGCACCCGCGATACCATGATAGATTGGTGGAGGTCCTCCTGCATCCCATACGCTCACTGTATCACTAAATCAGACAAGAGTGAGTATGGTCTCATCGAAAACATACCGAATCAAAAAACCAGCTACCAGCATACATCAGCCCGAAATCAAAAACACTTTTAAGACGTCATAGAGAGAAATATTCCAAAGAGAAAATACTCTACGAAAAAGGAGGATAACAAAAAGAAAACCAACATCGTATCGGAGTCAATATATGACACCTTTCAGAGAAACCTCTTGAAATAAGCTCACAAGTACAAGAAGTCCAGCAAAAGCAAGAGTGCATATATCGAAAAGGTCGACTGAGAATCGTATCCTTTTTTTGAAGCTATCAACCAGATAGAGTCATGCAATAAGGATAATAATTATTTCTTTTGTAAAGCGGAAAATATCGAGATGTATTTTTTCTGTACCTAGTACAGATATCACTACTGACCAAGGCAAGAAAGCAATAAAAAACAATGTCAAAAATCTACCGAGCGTCTTGATATTCATATTATTTTTGTACTACAGGAAGCTCTGGAGACACTACCATTTGCTCTCCTGATATAACACTCTCTGAAGAGGTTGGAATTGGCGTTTGACTGATCCATGTTGTACCCACAACACTTAGTAATATACCCAAAAGTGCTATCATTGCCATAACCTGAGAAAGAGTGATGTGATTCTTGTGTGCCATATAACTAAAAAATAGGAGATAAAAAGAAGTAGAAAAATTATAGTAAAAAGTCCAAAAAGACAACCGTATTTCAAGAAACTTATTGAGGTGATATTTTCCTACAAACAAACTTAGTAATTTTTTTTCACTGATTTCTCCAAATAGTCTCAAATTCAGTAGCATTTTGAGGAGTGGCTCGTTTTTCTGGGTCTTCGTCTGTCGTCACTTCATATTCAAAAATCTTTGTCTGATAGAGGTGTTCCTGAATCCAGCTTGCATACATGTCATCATCAGTCTTGATAATAAAAATACCGTTTTCCGACAGTACCTGAAAAGCAGATTCGAGAAAATCATACTGTATAACGCGGTTCTTATGGTGTCATTTCTTTGGCCATGGATCAGAAAAGAGAAGATAGAGCTCATCTACTTCGCCTGAGTCAAATATGTCTGCTATTTTCTGTCCCATAACACGCAACAATACGACATCGCCTCTCCCCTTTTCTACACACTTTTCATACGTACGATGCAGTCTTTTGAATTTTAATTCTATTCCTACACATCAAATATCTACATTATTTTCAGCATAATGAGCAAAAAAATTCCCCATTCCTGTCCCAATTTCCAACATAATTTTATCCTTTTTAAGAAAGGATTTCCATTGTCATCTTTTGGAACATATTTTTTCCTCATCGTTCCAAATATTGGGATATGTTTCTATTTTTTCTCTGTATGGGTTGTAGAACATGTGCGTGATTGTATGTTTTTCTTTCTTTCGTCAAACAAAAAACCTGCTCGATGAGCAGGTTTTTAAAATTTAATAGTAACTGATTTACGCTTTATTAGCCATCTCAGGACTTACACAACAAGAAGTGTTACAACAAGAAAAAGCTCTCACGGTCTTTTGAGCAAAAATAGCCAAAAGAAGGAGAGGAAGCTGAACTTGTCCTAAAATTCCTTTATACAAGTTAAACCCAGTACCGTCTACTGGTTTCAGTGTTTTAAAATGAACCAATAAAACAACAGCCATAAGAAGAGAGAGAGCAAGTGCTGCATATTTTGATGTTTTCCTACAACCAAGACCAAATGCAAGACCTCAGACAACCTCAATAGTCGCTGCAATATAACCGAGAATAGTAGCAAGAGTCAACATAGAGCCTACTGTTGAATCAATTCCAAAAACACCCAAAGCAGCACCTCCCACCCATCACATACTAGCAGCACCTCCAAGAAATTTACCTATACCAGCTGATACCATAATAATACCAACTATCAAACTCACAAGACTTGGACAAAACCATGAACAGAGTCCAGATTTATTACTACAACAAGAATCTTTCATAAAAAAAGGATAAAAATAAGTATCCCTATTGTACAGCAGCACTAGC
>JAYSSG010000054.1:0-17963 GCA_043720655.1 Candidatus Altimarinota bacterium | reverse complement strand
AATCACTTATGATACCATATTCTGTGTTAAATATTTTTTCAGCATCAGTGAGATAGAGAGCTTTCGTGTCAAGGAGTGCTTCGTTAGTATTTTTTGTGGAGTAGGGAATAGCGATACTGGGTCATCCACAGGCTCTTGCACCAGCCATTTTCCATCTACATTGAGTTGTATCTGCACAAGAAAGATTTTGAGCGAAATTTCTTATTTCTTTTCCTATTTCTCACAAGAGGGCCCTATCGGTTGATTCTGTTTTAGGCACATAGGGAATATAGCTGGTACAGTATGCCGGGCTCTGTACGAAACAAGCCATCATAGTACAAGCGGTATTCCCGTCGGATCCTCGTGAACAACTATTACAACCATCAAAATAACTCTGACAGAGAGATGCATTAAATACAGTTTTTTCTCGACAGTCAGATGAATTATCAGAGCTTTCGTATTCTCCATCACAAATATCATCACCTTCTCGGATACAGGTGTACCCTGCATCTGCAAATGTCGTCCCGTCACTTCTCTCAGCACGAGTAAGTCCACTACAGCACATAAAGTCATCAGGATTTTCTGGTCCTATGACGTGCCCACCACCTGCATACCCACCTTCTTTGACACAAGAGTCTATTGTTTTTACGCAATGATTATTCTCGAGACTATAGCCTGCTTCACAACTGTAGCACGCAGGAACGCCTTGCCAGATACAAGCACGTTCTGTACACGTTGGCTCCCCATTGGTTATCTCACATTCATTACACCCGTCGGTATAGGTCAGACAATTATCTACTGGATTCTGATTATTTTTGTAGGTCATCAGTGCTACAATTATTTCAAAAAATTGTCATCGAGTGATTTTTTTTGACATGTCAGAGTCGAGCCCAACCTTATTCTCAATAGTCAGGGTAATATTGTTTTCTATCAGAGTGAGTAATAGTCGTTTTTGCCAATTAGGAATACTTCTGTTGATCGTACTTGTCTCAGATGAAGACAGGGGGATATTGAGTGTTTTTACGGCAATACCAATTGCTTCAGCCACCGTTAAGACATCTTTTGGTCGAAAAAGTGCATTCACTCGCGTTATGATATGATTGTCCGCTGCTATTTCAGCAGCACGGCATACCCATGACTCCTTCGTATCGCCAAAGTAATTCATACAGAGATACTCTCCTGGGAGTGTAATATTTTTGAGTTTCAGAGCTATACCGAGAGCTTCTTGACGGATAAGGGCACCATCGAGTCTATAGAGAGATGCTTCTTGGAGCTCGGAATTTCCTGCAACTGTAGAATAGTCTACAATGATGTTTTCTTCAGAGAGCGCACGTGCGGCGTCTAGTCCAGTATAGTCTCCAGCAAAAACTGATCCGAGCAAGAGCAAACTCAAGAATGATATAAATGTATGCTTCATAAAAAAAGGGTTAGAGGAACAGTATAGGTGAAAAATCAAAAATCATACCATTCCTCACAACTTCTTCACACAAGAAAACTTTACAAGAAAACTTGCGAGAATAGAATTATTACTATAATCCTTTTACTTATGTCAGAATGAGATTTCTCTCCTCGATCCTATAAACCGAAGCCTCTTACACGAGCACAGCTCTGAGAGATGCAAAAACAGTTTACAGAAACGAGTAAGCGCCTTGAAAAAATCAAGGAACTCGAGGGAAATCAAAAAGATGACATAGAACACCCAGAGTGGATTTAGTTTTTGTGTAGCCGTAGTTCAGCTGGAAGAACGCTTCCCTGCGAAGGAAGAGGTCATAGGTTCAAATCCTATCGGTTACACCATATATTTCGCTAGATACTATTTGACAATCTATACTATTTTTATATATTGTACTCACGTCGCGGGGTAGAGCAGTGGTAGCTCGTCAGGCTCATAATCTGAAGGTCGATGGTTCGATCCCATCCCCCGCCACCAAAAACATCGAAAAAAATCTCTCCAAATTTGGAGAGATTTTTTATGATTTATTACATAATATTCGGGATAGATTCCTGCTTTCGCAGGAATGACGGATATCTAGAGTATTACGATGGCTGGATCACGATCCCAGACCTTGTTGAGCATACGTCAGAGTTCTTTGGTCATGAATTCTTTCATATTCTTATCATTGTCACCTGTTTTCTTCGTCCCAGTGAGTCTCTTGACTTCATCACTAATTGCTTTATGTGAGGCTTGTATCTCATCAGGGAAAAAGATGCCACGGGATTCTACCACTGCGTCTTTAGTATTCACGATAAGTACTCCCTCTTCACCGATACGGATACGATCTTGTATGGTCCGAGAAGCGAGAGAGCCAATACTCATACCATCGACACCGAGTGCTTCCATCTGGATTTTTTTTCGACCGAAAATAAGCTCATGACGACTATCAAATTCTACGATAGATCCATCCTCGAGCATAAGGACATTTTTTGGATCCCATCCCATTTTGACAGCTTCTCGCTTGAGAGTCAGTCGCTGAGTGATATCTCCATGAACCGGTATAATTACTTTTGGTTTTACGAGATTGATGAGGACACGTTGTTCGAGAATACCTCCATGTCCACCGGAATGGACTTCGTTTTCCTTGATGGTAATAATTTTTGCTCCAAATCGATTGAGGCGGTTCATCATGCTGATAATAGCGAGCTCATTACCAGGAATAACGGAAGAAGACAAGATGATCGTGTCACGAGGCTTGATAGAAATACTTCTGTGGTCACCTTTTGAGATGTTATTGAGTCCACCAAATTCTTCACCCTGCGCACCAGTGGTGATGATGATTTGTTTATTTTCCGGAATACTCTCCATCGTTTTTTCATCAAGAGGCTTCATAACCCCTTCTTTGCATTTTAGATACCCGAGTTCTCGAGCAATCGCTACAGTATCTACCATACTTCGTCCATTAATAAGGACAAACTTTCCAAGGGATTCTGCAATAGAGACAATATCCTGGATACGACTAATAAGTGTTGAGAAGTTTCCAACAATAACACGCTCTGGAGCATCTTGGATAAGTGCACGGAGCTCGCCTGAAACTTTTGTTTCGGAAGCGGTCCATTCTTGTTTGTAAGAATTGGTGGTTTCTTGAAGAAGGACATCGATACCTCGAGACGCAATACGAGCGTAATTCTGCAGATCTGCAGGCTTATCAAGTCGTGGGAAAAACTCTATCTTGTAGTCACCCATATGCATAATACGCACATGAGGCGTCTCAATATAGATACCACAACTATCAGGGATAGTATGGTTAACACGGAAAAATTCATATTTAAATGATCCAATATTTGCGAGTTTTCCACTATCTGGATTAATAGGGAAGAATTGTACTTTGCCACGGAGTCCAGCTTCATCGAAGAATTTTTTTATCATTGCAATTGTAAATGGTGCTGCATAGATAGGAGGAAATCCGAGTGCTGGAATGATATTTTTCAAAGCCCCAATATGGTCGAGATGGCCATGAGTCACGAGCATACCTTTGATACGCTTTGTTTCTCCAAGGAGAAAACGAATATCAGGTAGAATATAATTGAATCCTGGACTGTTACCACCACGAGCAAATTCGAGACCGCCATCAACAAGAAGGATCTCACCAGCATGCTCAATCATGGTCATATTTGCACCGATTGTTCGGAGTCCACCGATGGGGATAATACGGGTTGTATTTGGATCCATTTTTGGAAGAACTTGTGGTTCGTGTGATTTTGGAAAGAGGATTGGCACATTGATTCCCTTAAGCATTCCTGGGGAAAGTGGCTTAATGGGTGCCGATACTTGCTGTGGAGCGTTTGTTTGTGGTGGAGTAGCAGTAGAGATCGCTGGAGGGAGCTGAAGACGCTTAGAGGGGCTATTTTTTGCAAATCATCCTATGACCTTTCCAAGGATTTTCCCGGCTGGTGTTCCTCATTCCTTTTTTATAGATGAGGGAGAGGTGACTGGAGGTGTTATTTTTGTTGCAAAGAAAGGCTTTTGTACATTCAATGGTGGATGTTCTGGTGTAGGCTTTGATGCCAATTTTTGAGGTACTGTTTGTGGAGTACTAGAAATAGGTGCTTTTGGCACTGTTTTTTGAGGTGCTTCTGACCCAGGATTTTTGGGTATAGAACCGAGTTCAGAATCGAGTTGTTCGAAAAAATCTGACATAATAAAAGGATAAAAATAGAAAGGGCATACGCCCGAAAAGGATATAATGAAGAGGCTCAAAGAGCTTCGTTTTTTTTACAGAAAGGCTATACCTTGTCTGCCAAAGTGGTTAGAAATCGCAAAATGAAGAGAGTGAAGGAGAGTTCATGAATATCAAAAAACCGATAGTATCGACTCCATTGATAGCCACGAACAAGTAAATATTTTTTTGGTTTTCTCGTAACTAATATCAGTATACTCTATTTTTTTGCTGAATTCTATTCAGTCTATCTTGACTTCTTCGTATAATCTCAATTCATGTACCTTATAGAGAAGTATAGGAAAATATTTTTCTTTGCAAGTTTATCGAAATAAGTTGTTATCATTTTCACGAACCCAAGCTGTTGTTTTTCCTTTCCCAAACCATGACCACAAGAGGTAGTCTTCAAAAGTATATGTTCCAGCTTTTTCATCTTGAAATGGATTCATAGCAATTTCAAAATGAAGATGATAGAGGTACTTCTTATCAGGGACTGCTGAATCGCCGACGTGACCTATAATAGTCTCAGCTGCAACATAATCTCCTACTTCGAGTTTGGAAGGGATATTTGCCATATGTGCATAAATCGCTACATGTCCTGAGAGTGTCTTGAGATAGACGGTATTTCATCGGTAGATGTCGAGGTTTTCCTGTTGCCCGAGTTCGCTACTCGCATCGTAGAGATGATCCATTTCTTTCCAGGAGAAATCTCGCTTAATGTGTACAATTTGACCGTCTTCTACCGCTCGTATTGGTGCTCATTGGTTTACATAAAAGTCCCATCCGTGATGTATTCCGTCAGTGGTACTTGCTCTAAATGGACGAGGAGAATTGGGAAGAAAAGTATCTTTTTCTGGTATTTTGACTCACTCAATAGGAAGAATAAATCTACTATTTCTTGCTTCAAGTACTGACCCAATGTTTCTAATAATTTTTCTTGTCTTTAGGCTTGAGAGCTTTGTATCTGTATTGAGAAGAGTCGTGATGGTGAGAGTGTTTTTGAGTGTTTCCGTAGAGATATCAGCGAGTGTATCTGTGGGGATATTTTTTTGATTGAGAGGGAGGATATAATTTTTACCTTTGTAGGTAATAAGTGGTATCTTACAATTTTTCCCTGGCTTCCATTGAATGGTCGACGATCATGCTGTTGTATCGATAAGCACACGTTCGTCACTACAGGTAGATATCACTTCATCAGGATCTTCACTGTTGATACGGAGGAGAAGAGCATCACCGGTAGTAAACTTTGTAATACCTGAATAAAGAATAGTGATAGGAGGTATTAGTGTTTCTGTCTTGCGGCGTGGTTCAGAAATAATCGTACCTGGATAAAAAACTACACAGAGTGCTGTGAGAGGCAGGAAAATGGAGTAATTTCTGAGATGAACAAAATTCATATACAAGAGAGTGTAGTGATACTATGAAAAAATCAATATTTACAGTCGAAAAAATGCAGCCATTTTGAGAGGAAACTCATGTCAAATTTTCCTATACAGGTCATGATGTGGTAAATATACAAAGAGAGATATCAGTCCCCATCCAAGCAAAAAGCCTACCAAAATATCTCCTGGATAATGGATGCCTGCTGCTATGCGAGCCAGTACTGTGAGACTACCGAGTATAAAAAATGACCATGTAATCTTGGTATTTCCAAGGAGTATATGAAGCGCCCACCAAGATGCTCACCAAAAAAGTGCATGTCCAGAGGGGAAAGAATTATCAGGTAAGTGAGAAATGAGTGGTGGAAATGAGGTCAGACTCTCTGGTCGAGGCCTCATAGGAAGTGATTGATTGATGATCCAATAGAGAGCAAAAGCGGCGAGCACATGCCAAAAAAGATCAAGAGCAACATGTTTTGGTCCAGCATCTCTTTGATATACTCCGTAAAGCCATAATCCAACAAGAAATAAGCAGAAAATAATAGGCTCCAAGTCAGCGAAAAAAATAATAACAGAATGAGTCCATTCAAATGGTATTATTGCCGATCGAAATAAATCGAGAATCTGCGCGTCAATATTTTGTAGAAATTGCAGCATGAAAAAAATTAAAGTGGAAGAGGATAATTTTTTCGAGAATACTGGAGGTCGTTGGTATTCCCTTTAAATGCAATCACATTACTCGCCGGTTGCCTTCCTGGTCTTCAGGGGATGATCTTGAGTATGGGGAGGTAGTCATGAAATATTCTCTCTATCTCATTGACAGTGTGACATTCTTTTTCGCCAGATTTATTCGCAGAACTCAGAAAAAGAGGACTACGGATATGGGAGAGTGTTTCGAGCGGAAGACACGCTTCAGCTACACGAAATCATACGGTTTTATAGCCGTACGTATCGAGGAGTGGATATTCATCTCTGAAATCATCTCGTACTTCGCAAACAATGGTAAAAGGAAATTTGTAGGTACGGAGAAAATTTACTTGAGCTGGCGAAAGCTTTGTTTCGTACATTAAATCTTCCCATGTTGGCACGAGAATAGCAATAGGTTTTGACGTATTTCGTCCTTTGATATCGCAGAGGAGCTCATATCATTTTTGGTCGTCTAAGCGACAACCAAGACCGATACATGTATCGGTGGGTATTACATAAATTTTCGAATCCATAATGTTTCTGAGCTTATCTAGGAGTTTCTTTTTTGCAAATCAATTTATGTAGACGCTCCTTGCAAATAATCTATTTCTAGTGTGTAATAGAGGTTTTACTGTTGGAGTTATCGTATCACCGAATACATCCCAATTCCAGCCGCGACGGCGACATTGAGTGATTCTTTTTTCCCAAGCATAGGGAGGTGACAAATATGGTCTGCCATTTTTTGTGCCATTTCTGAGACTCACTCGAGTTCGTTTCCTACGACAAGAGCAGAAGAATCTGTCTTTTTGATATCAAATAGATTGATACTGATTGTGTTTTTTTCGAGAATAATAATCGTGCATCATTGGTTTTTGTAGTGACTGATTGCATCTTCTATGTGTACAAAATAATCCCATGGAACAAAATTTTCGGCTCAGAGTGCTGTTTTACTGATCTCTTCTCTGGGTGGAGTCGGTGTATATCCGACGAGAGCTACTCGATCAAATCCAGCACCATCGGCAGTACGAAATATAGCTCAAACATTATTGAGTGATCGGATATTTTCGAGAATGATAACACGCATATAATTTACAAATTTTACTGAGTTTAATGTGTTTTTGTCGGTTTAATGTTTTCGTAAGAATGGAGAAGATACGAATATTGTGTATGTAATCTTGGATTCATCTTCTCAAAAATAAGTATATCTTTTTTCGAGAAATTGCTATGATACATTTAATGAAAATTTATAGTAAATCCTTTTGTCCTTCTTGCCAACGATTACTTACTCTGCTTGATGGGGGTAGTATTTCTTACGAGCTCATAGATATAGCGGAATCTCCTGGTCAGACAGCTCTTATGCAGGCATTATCAGGACACTCTGGTGTTCCTCAGGTCGCTGTTGAAAATATCATCATTTATGATTATGGTACTGAAGAGGCACTGGTAGAGGATATACAAAAAGTGCTTTTCCGAGGAATTATCACTGAATCAAATCGTCGTGACTTGACGAGTCAATTTGTTTTTCTTGGACAATAAAATCATGAACTTTATTTCTCTCGATTCTCAGAGTCCAGATTCTCTTGTGTACGATCAAGGGGGGAGAGTCGTAGTATTTGATCAGACGTGTACTGAAATTGAAAAGAATAGAACAGTAATTATTCGTAATAATACCCACCTAGAATGGTATGGTATGACAACAGGTCAATGACACTATTCTCTTCATTTTATTACTGAATCTGGAGAAAGTCTTGTACGTATACTTCTTCTTGCAAAAAATAGTCACATTCAAAATACACTCCGTTCGACCCTGACTGCTTCACGGACACTTACAAATATTCATATTATCTCATTGGCTTGAAATGCTGGAATTATTACACTCAATGGGGTGGTCGAAATTACCGCTGGTATACAAAAAGTCTCCTGACACATTCTAGAAGAAAATATTTTCCTTGGTTCTGAGTGACAGATACGAGGAATTCCTGCATTATTGGTTCATTCTGATGATGTCGAAGCTGGACATGCGGCACGTATTGAGAGGATTCCAGATGAGAAGCTCTACTACCTGAGAGCTCGTGGTGTCCCCCGCGATGATGCGACTGTGATGATGATTCGGAGTTCAGTATTTTGACTTTTCTCCTGACTTGATGATTTCCAAAAAGAAGAAATCATGTCTTGCATTATAGCCATCCTTTAATTGTTTTTATGAAATACTCTCGCCTTATTGTTTTCTCCGTATTGATTCTCGATGTTATCAGTATCTGAGTTATGATTCCTGCCTTTGAATGAATGCAAGATTTTTATCATCTCACGACATGGTCAACTCACTTCTTTGGATTCCCTCTTTCGCTTCAGCCAGGTACTCTCATTGCCCTAGGTATGTCTCTCTATGCTCTGTGTGCTTTTTTTAGTGCTCCCATTCTTGGACGTATATCTGATCGGTATGGTCGTAAAAATCCGCTCCTTTTTTCAGTTATGGGTACCTGTGTTGCGTATCTTATTCTTATGGTGACACAGAGTTATTGGCTGTATCTCATTTCTCGTATTATCAATGGTCTGACAGGATGAAATATTAGTATCATTCAAGCGATTTTGGCTGATATCTCTCAGACTTCTGAAGAGAGAAATAAAAACTTTGGACTTCTCTGAGCTATTTTTGGTATTGGATTTATTATTGGTCCACTGCTCGGGACTGTCTTACTCAAAGTAAGTACTATACAGTCTATCTTTATTTTCTGAGCTCTTTTGGCAGCGATAGAGTCTATCGCCATTTTGCTCTATTATTCTGAAACACACCACCCAGATGAGCAAATCCCTGTTTCGTATAATATTATTGCTCCGTTTATTCGTTACTTTTCTTCTCCACAGATTTCACAATATCTTTGGTCGTATCTTATATTTAATACGGGTATTTTTCTCTTTCAATCCGTTATGACTCTTGCTATGATGGAATATTTTGGTGTTCCAGGAGAAAATATCGGATTCTTTCTTGCTATCCAAGGTGGACTCATCGCACTGAATCAATCCCTTCTATATCCAAAATTTTGGACTAAAAAATTCAGCCCACGAACACTCATTGTCTGGTCTCATATTTTAGGTCTTATTGCTTTTGTGAGCATGGGAATTGCTCGTGATTTTATTCTATTTTCGATTCTTTGGCTCGCTATCTCACCACTCGGGTCATTTATCAGTGCCCTCTATACGACAGAGATCATCGCTCATACTGATAGAAAAGAAGCTGGATGAGTGAATGGTATTCTTTCTTCTATTGGTTCTCTTACGATGATTCTTGGTCCTATGATAGGAGGATTTATGCTCTCTACGGATATTCGTACCTTTTTTGGAACCGCACTTTTTATCGCTCTGAGCTTTATGATTATTGGCTTTTATTTTTCTTCAAACAAATCGCACTATGAAGTGGTTTAAACACACAAAAAAGACAACTGAACCGATTTGGAAAATATCTACAAAGATTGCTTCTGAGCATGAGCCTGTTTTGCTCAGAACAAGGAAGAAAAAATCTTCTCTTTTAGAATATGTACACTGGGCAGGGGAATTTTTTATGCGATATTTCCGAACAGTGTGATGGGTAGTCTTCTGAGGTCTTTTGGTCACTTTTTTAGTAGTCGTCTTCACGACACCTCTTTTTTCCCTCAAATCAGAAAGAATTGAGCTCATTCTCGAACCTGAGCCTGTTTTTGATAGGGCTGCTGTTATGACCTTGATGCGTGATTTTGCTGGAAAAAATATTTTTCGTCTCTCAACAACGGAAATATTCAAAGCTCTACAGTCAAACATTCGACATATCCAGTCTGTAGAAAAAACCCTCCTCCTCCCAGACGGTATACGTGTTCGTGTTACTTCATTTGGTCCTATTTACCGTGCTTTCATTGGCGATGAGGTATTCCTTCTTACTAAAAATGGGCAACTCATTGTCGATATTCCAGAAATAGAGACATCCTCTCTCCGTATTCATACTCTTGCTTCAGATCCTATGGGAATGCAAAACACTACCCTCTCAACAGCGGATACTTTTATTATCCAAGAATTAGAAAAACTCTGGTACCAAGAGCTCCCAAAATTTCCTATAGAGGCACTTGATTACTACGATCAAGAAAAAGAAATTCATGTCACCAGTAAGGGGACACGGTTTATCTTTACTCTCTCCGGATCTATGGAGCAGCTTCGTAGCGTATCAACGCTTATTAATCAAGAAAAAATCTTCCCGCAACGCTCACTCTATATCGATATCCGAGTTCCAAAAAAAATCTACACATGTGCTCGTGATGACTCGAGTTGTACTATCAATCTGAGACAAATTTATGATTTATAGGGCTTGAGAGTATTGATCCACGCGAAGATAGTTTCAACATTATTTCACCTGATGGCGATTTTGGTGACATCCCACACTTTTTTTGGTACAGGATCTTTTTCGTAGGCAGATCAGAGAAATACATCTCAAAAAATATTTCTTTTGAGAAAATTGTATTTTTGTTTCAGAAAGTCATTTTGTCCTGCTCGTTTCAAAAACTCTTTGTTGTGAAAAATGTACATCGCAAAACTTTCTGCAAAATCTTCGTACTGATTGCTCGATGCATATCCGGAAACAAAAGATGATTGAGGTACTCATGCTTTTATGGTCGAGGGATCTTTCCAGCTTATTTGATAAAACTCTTCTGAGATATCTGATTTTTTTAGTGTCTTCCGTAGACTATAGATGTCGATCATGTGCCCGATCTCATGTACGAGTACTTTTGATACCTCACTGAGGCTTACAATATTATTTGATAGAGTGATACTTTCGTTATACATCTGTCACCGAGGCTCAGTACGTTCTGTGTCAATAATAATAGGAAATTTCCAAAGAGCATCACGGAAATATTTACCCGTTACAACGGTTAAAATTGTTTCTTGGTACCCTTTTGCTGCAGATTCTTCTTCTGGAGACACAGACACTTCCACAGGAGACGTCTTTTTATTTTTACTGGCTTTGAATGATATATTGTCGTTTTTTTGAGATACTGTTTCTATAGCGGGAATCTTCTCTCATGAGACATCTTTGAGAATATCTTGAGCAGAATCCTTACTGTTAGCCGCATAGTAGGAGACTTTCTCTGAGACTTCTTCAGGGGTATTTTTCTCGAGGCTAGTTGGTGTTATTTCGTCGTTGAGAGTGTATGTTTTTCCTGGAGAGAGTTTTTCATAGGACTGTTCACTCGCATTGTACCAACGGAGTGTCCCCAGGATAGATTGCCCCACTCCAAGCACAATAAGTGCCAAAGAGAAATAGAGTATAAATTGTAGAACAAATGATGGTTTATGAGAAGATGTCATAGATGATATTAATAAGTGCATTCACTATGATGGTCGCTGAGAGCATCGCGAGAAATCCAAGCAATACCGAAAGTAGTTTTCATTTTGTTGCTTCTTTGGCTTCTGCATTTGCAGGCAACACCATGATGAGCCCCATCCATACGATAATTCCTATAGAAATAAAGAAGGTAATCGTCTGGATTCTTGTCACCACTCAGGCAATAAGTGTCATAAAATCTCATCCAGAATTTGATACATTGAGATCTGGGTTTGATCCTGACTGGATGACCTTATCAGGGCTACAATTCTTAAAGCTTCCGAGAGGATTTCCATCATTGTATTTACATCCAGAAGCACTCGCAAATACTGCTACCATTGAGAAAAGTACTAATCAGAGAAAAATAAGGATTTTTTTCATAGAATTATCGTATAGAAAAACGGGTAATAAAAGACACTATAAACCAAGCAAAGGGAATCAAGGCAAGTCATATCACAATATATCCGAGAGATTTCATCGCTGTAGATACTTCTTCTACGTTTCCAGGAGCCCACAGGAGCTTAGCACCTATCCAGATGATGTAGATAACCGCTATGATTCCTACGAGTGCAAAAATCCAGAACTGCACTGTTTGTGCGATAGATACGTAGCTGATATCACCTGAATTTTGTGATGCCTTCGGTATGATTTTTTGTACGACTTTGGTAAGTCCTTCTCTGGATACTGTTTTTTCTGCGTACAGTGTCGTATTGCTGACGAGAAAAATTCAGATACAACTTAGGAGGGAAATAAGTATTTTTTTCATGGTCTAGAGAGTAAAAGAGTTAGGAATGATATTGATGAGGCTCATCATACCCCATGCAGCAAATGCTAAGAGTACTCAGATAAGAATCGTGATCATATATTTTTTTGCAGCTTCTGTCTTTTCTTCACTTCCGTGAGACATAATGTACATAATTCCTACTATGCATATACCGATGACAGCCACAATAGCCGTTATATCCTGCAGTATGCCAATAATCGTTTTCATACTGCTTGTGATATTGCTGATATTACTCGGGCTCGGTAGACCTGTCTTGTTACCATCAATTGCAACGAGGTTTTTAGCATACGTGAGGGATGAGACCCAAAAGGCTATATATCCAATATATTTCATAGGAATGCGATAATAACGTAGGCGAGCAATCAGAGTACGAGACCAATAAGCGCATCTTTCATAATCCCTTTTCATTTTTCAGTTTGCTCTGTGCTAGCTCCTCAGAGTACCATATGAAATCCTCACCATATCACCATAAGGGTCGCACCTACAGCCATCATAGTGGTGAGGAGAGGGATCAAATTTGTGATGAGAGTTGTGATATTCTGTGCCCCTTGATCACTTGAATCGTTTGCCGTAGTGCTCCAACTCGGGAAAAATTTATCAACATCAACCTTGAAACCTTCTTTTGATATATCATTTGTGAATGCCATAACTGGAAAACAGGTGATTCATGAGAGAGTCACGAAGAGAGCGAGAAGAGTGACGAGAATCTTTTTCATATCTTTATAATGACATATTTTTGTGTCAATTGCAAAAATAATTGCAAAAAAATGTTTTTTTTTATACTCATAGCATCTCTTTAATAAATTCTTATGATGACTTTTTCTCTTATCTCTGGCATAGCACTCATAATACTGATCATCTTGCAGGTTCGTGATGGGGGGCTCAATGTCTCTCTTACGAGTAATCTCCAAGCTCCTATCGAGCGTCGTGGCACTGCTAAAACGCTTCATATTTTGACTATCGTATTTGCTCTCATTTTTATCGCGAGTTGTATTCTCAATTTCCTCGCTTAATTACTTTTTATGAGTCTTTATTCTGAAATCAAAAAATACCTCCTCTATCTGGTAGGGTTTTTTTGTCTCCTCTTGGCGGTACATATAGCAGTTCTTTATCTCTATAAGGATGCCCTTAGATATCCTATTGTTGGAGGCACTATGAATGTCGGAGTTATTGGCGATGAGCCTTCTCTCGATGTACTCTCTGTGGATACCAAGGTCGAAAATGATACAAATGACATGGTATTACGCTTTCTCTATCGAGGTATGGCTCGATACTCTCTCGAAGAAAAGAAAATTGTAGGAGATCTCGCGAGCTGTAATATCGATACATTTCCCAATGTACGATGTACCATTAATCAGGATGCTCTCTGGAATGATGGGAAAACTATCACGGTCGAAGATATCTTGGCTACCTATACTCTTTTTCGTGAAAATGCTCATAATGAAGCCACTAAAACTCGGCTCTCCGTCGTCGATGTAAGTGAAGATAAGGGTGATATTGTATTTCGTTTCCGTAGCAACGACATCACGACACTTGATGTCCTCTTTTTACCGATTCTTCGGAAGAAAGATATGAGCCGTTTCTGAGGTAATAATGATTTTGCTACACTTTCTTTTAGTGGTCCCTATGTATTTTCGGAAAAAGATATTAATACAGGAGCTTTGACACTCAAGAGAAACCCTGGTTATCAAACAAAAAAAGATATGTATTTCCTCGATCAGGTCCGTTTTGGATTTGGTGACACTCAGAAAAAAGTGAAAAAATCTATCAGTCCAGACGTATGGTTAGGCGATGTATCTGAGGTGGGGTCATGATTTGTGGAACAAAAATATTCTCGTCCAGTCCTCTACGGAATCTATCTGAATGCAGAACGTATCCCAAAAGCTCTCCGAAAAGCTCTATTCTTTGATGTACTTGGTCGTCTCGAATTTCCAAAAGATAACCTCATACCACGAGACAATATTTTCCTTTGAGAAGTACAGAATACTGAAAAAGACACTACTGAAACACTTTTCTTCCAGACTGCCTTTTCTCTCGGGTATACTTTTTGAGGCACTGCTCCTCTTCCTGCTCCAGCTAAAACTGCCTCACCAAGTCTTACTCCTCTCAAATATGTGAGTCAACCTGGTACTGTATCGCCACTCTTTCTTTCCTCTGATCTGGTTGAGATACAAGGCACTGCACCTACGGGGACTACTCGTGTTGTAGTAAATGACTATACACTCCAAGGGTTTTGAGCAAGTAAAAAAATTTACTCGTATAAAGCGCGAAGCGAATTCAAAAATCTCATAGAAGGGGAAAATGTTTATAAAATACAATTCTTCTCTGGTACCAAACTTCTGGCAGAAGAGAGACTTGTGATATACCATAATTCGGATGCTGCAAAACTGGCTACAATAAAAACAGAGTGGACTGTAAAAAATACACCCGTTAGTGAGCCGCCTGTTACTATTCCAGTTGCTGAGACAGATCCAAAGAAACTCTATGATAAAAATAGAGCACCTCTCGTATTTCGCATTCTTGTCCAATCAGAAGTTCCTGTATTTCAGAGTATTGCTGAAAAATTGCAGACAAAACTCCAAGATCTCGCTGTGGAAGTCGATATTCAGTATCTTCCCCTGACAGATATTCGTAAGATTGTTACCAATCAGACAGCGCCATATGATATCGTACTTGCGGGTGTAAATCTAGGGCTTTTTCATTACAATGTTTTACCATTCTTTCATTCTGGACAAATAAAAAATGGATTTAATATTTCACGTATTCGTAATGCGACACTTGATTCTACGATGGAAAAATTGGTAGAAAGACTCTATTACAATGCTCCGGATAGGCTCCGAACGATAGAGACTGAAATACAAAAAATTCTTGATTCTGAATCGGTACTCTTTTCACTCGGTACCCCAGAAGAATCACTCTATATCAAGAATTATGTTCTCTGAGTACGCCCACCATCATTTTTCTCTGGAAAAGAAATGTTGTTTGATCTTGTAGCAAAAAACTATTTCAAAGAAGGATATCAACGCTCTTCTGAACCGAAAACAGTATTATGATTCTTCCTCTGGCTCAAAAATGAACTCTTCTCCACTACATAGACACTTTCTCGACGCTTGGAAACTCACGACCCATGCGGTCAAAATACGACGATTCAATTTCTTCGGTTCCCTCATAGATACTTTTATTCTCTCTGAGATTCTTCTGATCCAGATTAGTCATGTATGGCTCGATGTTTTGGGTCGGAGTTCTGAGTTCTTTTCTTGGGTTCGTGAAACGGCTCTTCTTATTCTGTGAGGGGGACATCGTATGACATGGATAGGAGGGGTTTTGGTGCTGGGACTTTTTTATTTTTTGGCCACGTTTGTTCTCAAGAATATGTTTAATGCCGGACTTATTTATCTGATCAAATCCTATACTGATCGTGATGAAAAATCCTATAAAACGCTCAAAGCGGTAACCTTTTGATGGAGAAAATCGGTCAAGCTGGCAGAATATCATTCACTTCTTTTTTGGTCAAAACCAGTCTATGTAGCCTATATATTTGGATGGGGATATAGTCTTCTGGATGGTAATTGGACTCTTATTTCACTGATTGCTCTCATCTTTATATGTGTACTCATTGTCACTCGTTTTTTCTTTGAATATGCGAGATATTTTATCATTGTACAAGATGAATGAGTGTTCTCTGCTTTAGGACTCTCTCTGACAATGGCTATTGAAAACTTTGGTATGACAGTACGTCTTTTCTTTTCTCTCATCCTTGTCTATCTTCGAGAGTTGGTTTTGCTTGTGGGTATTTTCTTTTTCCCATTTCTCATGAGCTGGCTTGTAGCACTCGGACTAGGTCCGATATTTTTGCAAGGTGTTTTTGTCATACTGGGTCTGGTATATTTTAGTTTTTTGATTATAGTCTCTGCCATGAACTCTGTCATAGAGATTTTTGTTGAATCTCTCTGGTTTTCTGTCTTCCGTGAAAATAATAGTTCTCATACTAGTCATAGCCATCACTCCTCACATCATTAATTTTCTTTTATGTCTCCCCTTTCTCTTATTACTGATATTGCTCAATGATTTTTTGAGACCCTTGGTCTTGATTTTTCTGACTTGGAGGTGATTGTCCAAAATGAAGAACAACATATCTATCTTGTGAAGATTCGTTCTGAAGATTCTGCACTTCTTATTGGTCTTCACGGTCGCACTCTAGATGAAATCCAATCTGTTCTTATACAAATGTCTGAGAAAGCTCTCGGTTCATACTGTCTTATTCATCTTGAAATCAATGACTATTTGGCAGAAAAACAAAAAAAGCTTTTTGCTGTTGTGGATCGAAAAGTCGATCTTGCTCGTAAAAATGGCATTGACCAAGTCGTGTATGAGCTTTCAAGTTATGAAAGAAAACAGGTCCATGCCTACATAGGGGATACCTATCCAGATATTGAAACAAAAAGTATCGATGGTGAAAAAGGTCGAGAACTTCACGTGAGACTCAAAGAGGGTATTGTACCTACTGGTCCTGATACACCTACTCCTCCTTCTCCTGCAAAACCAAGCAAGGCTTCTGATATTACAGCTGATTTAGCAGCGCTTGATCTTGATGGAGCTAATATTTAAATACCTTTCACTATGAAAAAATACTTTCTCATTCTTCTCACACTTCTCTCTATTTGGGTCGCAACTCCATGGTCTCTCCTTGGCTTACCTCAGTTCGATGAAAAACTCGGTGAATACAAACTTGGTCTCGATTTACACGGTGGTGTGGAGCTCGATTATTTGGTTGATTTTCCTGCAGATTTAGATGCCGCTCGTCGTGTACAGGTAATTGAAGACATGAAGACTATTCTTGATGGCCGTGTACGACGTATCGGTACGACAGAACCAACACTCAATACTGCTCAGTATGGCGATGAAACACATATTATTGTACAGATACCTACTCCGAGCGAATTTACTCATCTTCCTGATGAAGAACGTGCAAAAAAAGATGCTGACTTTATCCGAGAGGCGAAAGAAGTGATCGGACAAGTGATCAAAATCCAATTCCGAGAGATACGACCAGAGAATGAATTCAATGATCTTCTCGCAAAGCGAGGTGAAGTAGTGGCTACTATTCAGAAGGAATTCAAGAATAAAACCATTCCTTTTGACTCATTTGCTCAAAGAGTCACCGATTCGTATGAAAATGTTTTTTACTATAAAAATCAAGATGTGAAATGAATTGTTCAGGCAGAAAATATTACTCTCGAAACCCTTAAGACTCTTGTAGGTGACGTCGCTATTACTGGTAAACAATTTGAAAATGCGGTAGATACTATCACTCTTGGGGGTATCACAGGTTACGGCATCATCGCTGTGGAGGCACTTGATGGAGGTGACATACTTCCTGGAAAACCCCTCGATGTTCGTATGATATTTATTGATAAAGAGCCACTTCGTTATCGTCATGCTCTCGGAGCAAATAATGAACCACTCAATGAACGTTACTTGATCAATACTGTTGCCACCCCTGATCCTACTACTGGTCAATATGTGGTCAATCTGGTCTTTAATTCTGAAGGACAAAAAATGTTTGGTGATATTACTGAACGAAATGCAGGGAAAGTGATTGCTATTTTCCTTGGAAACAAGCTTCTCACTGC
>JAYSSG010000053.1:0-18479 GCA_043720655.1 Candidatus Altimarinota bacterium | reverse complement strand
GAAAATGGTAAGAGGGCAGCTACTTCTCTCTTTGTGGCACTTCTGATTATTGAGATGACCGATCTCGTCTTTGCAATCGACTCCATACCAGCAGTCCTCGCTATTTCTCAGGATATGTTTATCGTTTATACCTCAAATATTTTTGCGATTCTCGGTCTCCGATCTCTCTATTTCGCACTTTCTGGTGTAATGGGGAAATTTTCTTATCTCCGATATGGACTCGCAGCAGTCCTCGCGTTTGTCGGTATCAAAATGCTGATATCTGGATATTACCACTTCCCCATTGGACTATCTCTTGGTATTATCATAGGATGTATCGCTCTCTCAATTGTTGCTACCTATATTTTTCCTACCAAAAATAATGAAATCGAAGACCTCCTCTAATCAGAGTCGAGTAATTCTCTTGGTCGGGGGTGGTACGGGATGACATGTCTTCCCGCTCCTCAACCTGTTTCAGTACATACAAAAAAACACAATTGTTTCATCTGAAAATTTTTCAGAGATATCTTTCCGATGGGTGGGTGAATCAAATAGTATCGAGTCTCGTCTCGCAGGAACTCATAAAATTCCTTTTTCTGCTATTATTTGTGGGAAGCTCAGAAGGTATTTTTCTCTCAAGACTTTTCTTGTTCCCTTTCAGATTTTGATGGGAACCATTCAGTCTGTCGTAATTATTTTGGACGAAAAACCAAGTGCTATCTTCTCAAAAGGAGGCTATGTGTCACTACCCATTGCTATAGCGGGATGGCTACTGAGAGTGCCAGTCTACCTCCACGAGTCTGATTCGGTACCAGGACTCGCTAATCGCCTTGTTGCATGTTTTGCTACAGGGATATTTCTCACATTTCCAGAAGCAAGTAGTTATTTTGAAGCAGAAAAAATCAAATGATACGGAATGCTGCTCTCTCCTGATATCCAAAAAATACTCTCCAAACCAGTTAAACATTTCACAAAGACACAGCTGCTTATAAACTGTGGATCACAGGGTTCCAGCCGTGTATTTGATACACTCCTAGAGATACTAAGAAATGGAGAATCGGCACTTGAGACAATCGACGTTCATCTGGTTTTGGGAACCAAAAATACAGACTATCGAACACAATTCGAGTGATTTCCTTCTGTCAAAATCTATGATTTTTTCTACAGTCAAAAAGAGTATCTAGAGCTCGTCCACGACTGTGACATCGTGATCACTCGTAGCTCTTCAAGTATCTTTGAATTCGAAGCTCTTTGACTTCATATGATACTCGTACCCCTCCCTGAATCAGGCAACAATCATCAATATCATAATGCAAAAATATTTGAGAAGAAAGGGAACGAATGTGTCCTACAAGAAAATCTCACAAAAGAGCTTCCGTGAGTACTAGGAAAATATGAAAACTACAAGAAAAGTGCAAATATATCGCCTATCAACCTCAGTATTTATGAACAAATTACTCAAAAACTTATGCAATAAATTTTTTCTTTCTTCTTTATTATTTTCTCTATGCGACTCCTCCTCAAGCTCTCTGGTCAAGCTCTCGGTAACGGTGGTCAAGGATTTGATCACGAGCACATCAAGCGACTCGTCCATGAAATACATCAACTCACTGAGTTTCATGAAATAGCTCTCGTTATCGGATGAGGGAATATATGTCGCGGAAAGGAATTTCACGAACACGGTGTCTCAGAAAATACTGCACATGCTGTTGGGATGCTCTCAACCGTTATCAATGGTCTCCTCATACAAGATGCTCTCTCTCAAGATGGGCAGAAAACGTATCTCTATACCGCACGAGATATTTCCACAGTGGGCGAAGCATTCTATGCTCGAAAAGCAGAAAAAAATCTCTCAGAAAAGAAAGTGGTCATTATCTCAGGCGGAACAGGAAATCCCTATTTCTCGACTGATACCGCATGAGTGCTTCGATCGATAGAAATGAGCTGTGATATGATGATAAAATGCACCAATGTCGACGGTATCTACTCAGCTGACCCTAAGAAAGATCAAGAAGCAGAGAAATACGATGTTATCACCTACGATGAAGTCCTTTCAAAAAATCTTCGTTTTATCGATCAAACTGCCATTGCTCTTGCCCGAGAACATGCCCTCCCGATAGGTGTCTGCCATATTGATACAATCTCAAAACTCGCTACTCTTAAAAAAGAGGGCGCATTCTTTGGATCTATGGTAGTCTAATTTTGTTTTCCTCTTAAGAAAAGAAGATTCTTAGATAAAGGTTTTTAGGAGGCAAACTGTTTGAGCGAGATGAATAAAGATTATTTTCGAATGCCGTCGATAGCGAATTTTCGCAATTTTGCCATCAAAAGTACAAAGCATGTATCAGAGGGAAATTCCCTTGAATCATACTAAAAAAGTATTGAATACTCTTACGTAAAAAAACACCTAAAAAGGTGTTTTTTATATTTATCTGGTGCCCAGAAGAGGACTCGAACCTCCACACCTTGCGGCAACGGCTTCTAAGGCCGTCGTGTCTACCAATTCCACCATCTGGGCATACAGGCATTCTATCTATTTCCCATTTTTCTCAAGCTTTTTAGAAAAAAGTAGGAAAGAAACAAAGATATGGATTATCATAAATGCCATTAAACAGAGAAATGGTATGGTAATAAAATTGAAATATTCCACTCCGAGCGCATTACATGGATTAGCAACCGTACATCCAAAAGGATTTGGAATATTAGTTTTCTGAAGGAGATAATGAAATACTTCAAGGAGTATACCAACTCCAGATGCACCATATACATACCAGAGAATAGACCGGTTTTGAGAATGAAAGGCAATGAGAGTAAGTGGTAAGAGTGGAAACATCAAGATACGAGCCCACCAACAGAGCTGACACGGGTCAAAAGCATTTGAAGGATCAAGCCACTCCCCTGTCACGAATTCATACACTGGATCTCCAAAATTAGAATAATATAGAGGTCATGCGACAGAAAAAAGAAGCTGAACAATAATACTAGAAAACCACCATTTTCTATCAGAGACCCATCATTTTCTGAGAGAAATAACCTGAAAAACAAAATACAGAACTAAAAGGCTTCATACAGTAAGAGTATCAGCGGATCTCATAAAAAATCCTACCAAGACTATACCAAAGAAAAGAAGGAAGAAGAGGGACCAAAAAAGAAGAATTTTTTTCATAAAAACAAAGTATAGGAAAAAAGTAAAAAAACTATAAAAAAATCTTGCATTTCTCTATTTCTTTTTATAATCACAGCATATTTACCTCTCTTCTTATGAAAAAAGATATTCACCCTGGGTCTCAGAAAGTATGTTTCAAAGAATTTTCTACTGGATATACTCTTATCGCAGAATCTACACTTCACCCAAAAGAAACAATTGATCTCGATGGAGAGACTTACCCTCTCATCTATATCGAAATCTCTTCAGCATCACACCCTTTCTACACAGGCGAAAAGCGTATTGTACGAACTGGTGCCGTTGACCGATTCAATGCTCGTCTCGCTGCAAAAGACAAGAAATAGTTTTTATATTTTTTTAAGGTTATTTAATAATAAATTATGAAAAAAGCACTCGTATGCAGTGGTGGAGGTTTTATTGGAAGCCATTTAATAACTGATCCCAAAAAGAGGTTATTGCGTTCGTAGAATAGATCCTAAACTGCCTGAATTTTATTTTAGGTTGTGATTTAGTCATTGCGAGCTCTCTTCATACAATTATAATTGCTGAAGCTTTTGGAATACCTACAAGATGGTGGCATTCATCAAATTTAAAAAGTTCAAAAATAGAAGGCACTTTCAAGTATAACGATTATTATGCAACTACAAACCACTCACAAGACGACTATGTGTCAACCATAACTGAGGTAGTCAGAATAAGAGGGGAAGAAGAAATAGTAGGATTCGATTATGACACGCTTCTTAACTCATTCCCAGAAAGGAATTTAACTAACAATGAAATATCAAAAAATATCAACACTAGTTGTTTTATTAGGCAATGCCCGTGGCGGAGAAAAAACTTGGCATTCAATGTACAAAAATGTATTAAATCCTCTAAACGCAGACTTAGCTCTACTATTTTGATACTCAAGCAATAAGTCAAGCTCTCTTTATACAAAAGCTGATTATATATGGGAAATAGAGGAATATACGGACTGGGGCGATTACTATAAAAAAAGATGCAGAACAGACAATTGGCTCACCCTAGCAAAAAAATTCAGTACTACCGGAATTATGGGTGGCTTAAAGGGCTTCAAAGGAAGCGGAGCGATCATATTTGCGTTGAGAGATTTTTTGATACAAAAAAGAGAGATATTAGAGAAATATGACCGAATAATTTTAACACGAGCTGATTATTATTATCTAAGAGCGCACCCTAACCTATCCAATAATTTTATATGGGTTGTAGAAGGAGAAGACTATGGTGGGATAACAGATAGACATCATGTTTTTCCGGTAAAGCTATTGGATCAAGTATTAGGAGTCATAGATTTTTTAGATAGCGATGCCCTCCTGAAAAAATTACATAAAACAAAGAAGTATAATCCTGAAAAATTCTTGTTAGATATGTTTAGGTTCTATAAAATTGATGTTTTAATAAAAAGGTTTACGAGAATTCAATTTACTGTTGCAACCAAAGATGATGCTACTCGATGGAAAGAGGCAAAAAAGCGTATGCCTGGTGAAAAAGATATTTTCTTAAAATATAAAAGTGAGTATACCCAAGCAACAAAGTGAAATCAATATATTGTCAGACGATTCTTATCTTTTTTCAGATATAAAAAATAGTAAAAACCAGATATATGATTATGAGATAATAAAAATGAGGACAGTATAGTGAAAACCTACGGTTTTCTACACTTTCCCTTTATCGGTCCCGCGGTAGAACCGCGGGGTAAGGGGAATAATTTTTATTAAAAAAATCTTGCAAGAAAGGATTTTTTAATTCACCCAAAAAGCACAAAATTCTTGCAATCAATTTTTTCTATGCTACACTGTGTGAGCTTTTCTATTTTTAACCTTACAAATATATGAAAAAAGCGCTTTCTGCCATCATGCTTACCGCCATGATAGCATCTATACCGACCTGGGCAGAGACTTCTGTGGAGAGCTCATCAAGCACCACAACAGCTATTCCTAGTGCCACACCTAATACTGAAGGAGAAACAAAATGAGAAGATAGTACTCGTGGTACTAAAAATAATGACAAAATGATAAAGAGAGAGGAGAAGAAAGAAGAACGAAAAGTACAAAAAGAAGTCATCCAAGAGAAGAAAGAGATCCGGAAAGAGGAACATGTAGAAATCAGAGCTTTGAAAGAAAAATGTCGAGCTGATATCACCAATGCTGCAGAGGCAGATAAAGAAGCCGTAAAAGCTGCGTGTGAAATCGCTATTAAAGAAAAACAAGCTGCCATAATTGCAGAAAAGAAAGAAGAGAAAGTAATACGAAAAGTAGTAACAGAGACAGTGAAAGACGCAAAGAAAGAAGTAAAAAAAGTCATCAAAGATACACGGAAAGAAAACAGAACCGAGTTAAAGACCTTAAAAATCGAATGTAGCGCAGAAATAAGTGCTGCAAAAGAAGCTGATAAAGAAGCTATCAAAAAAGCATGTGTTACAGAAATAAAAGCAAAACGTGTAGAGCTCCGTGCAAATATCAAAGAAATGAGAGCAACAGAATATGCGGATGTAAAAGCAAAAATTGACGCCTATATAGCGACTCTCTCAGAAGAAGAAAAAGCAAAATATATCAAGAACTTCACAAAGCGATACCAGAGACTCATCGAGCGAGCTGAAGAAAAAGGACAAGATATTATCGTAGTCACCCTCGAAGCTACCAAAGAAGCTATCGAGCAAGAATAATCGAGAATTCTCTCTACATAAAAAATCCCCTCCATAATGGAGGGGATTTTTTGAAACAAATAAAGAATTATTTGATATCAACAGTAGCACCAACTTCTTTGAATTTTGCAACGAGCTCATCAGCTTCTTTTTTCTCAATGTTTTCTTTGATGTTTCCACCAGTTTCAGAGAGAGTTTTTGCTTCACCGAGACCGAGACCAGTGATTTCTCGTACGAGTTTGATGACGCCAATTTTATTAGCACCACAATCCTTGAGAACGACCGTCACTGTACCACCCTCATCTTCAGCTGGAGCAGCAGCACCAGCAGCAGCTACTGGAGCAGCAGCTGAAACACCAAACTTCTCTTCCATAGCCTCGACGAGCTCAGCGAGTTCGACGATTGTAAGTTTCTCGACGAGGTCGAGTACTTTTTGTGCATTATCTGCCATACATTAAAATAGTAAAAAATAAAATAAAAAGAAAAAGATTTCAGTTTACGCTGCAGGAGCGAGATCGCCAACTGTAGACTTGTTTGTCTCTTGAAGTTTTTGCTTCGCGCCGTCGAAAAATCGAGCGAGAGAGCTCACAGGTGATAAGAGAGAACCCATGAATTTTGCGAGCAATACATCCCGAGATGGGAGTGAAGCAAGCTTTTGTGTAGTCTGAGCATCTTGAAGGACGTTTTCTAAGTACGAACCCGTAAAAACGAGTTTGTCCGCACTTTCATACGACTTCGCGTGAGAGTTGACCAATCCGAGAACAGCAACTGGATCAGCAAATGCCATAACAATGGCTACTTGACCAGGAAGCATCTCCTCTGGAATATCAACACCTTTTACTTCTTTGATAGCAAGTTGGATGAGTGTCTTTTTAGCGACAACCATCTTCCCCTGAATTGGAAGAAGTTCACGGCGGATTTTGCTGACTTCGGCTACAGTAATACGATTACTCTGCACGAGAGAAAACGATGTAGCACGAGCGAGATCAGCTTTGAGCTCCACAAGTGTTTCAGACTTTTTTGCCTTTGACACAGTCATAACAAAAAAGGATAAGGAAATAAAATTGTCGAAAAAACAAAAAATACACCGTAAAAGGCGTATTCTATTAGTGGAATGCTAAGAGTTTTTGCCTCGGTAGGTCTTGTAATATTCGTAAGTAGAATATACGCCTACTGTCTTCGACCGATACATCATAAGAATTATCTCCTATATTGCAAATATTTTTTCATAAAAATCAAAAATAAAAGAGTTGCAATGCAAACAAAAATAAAGTACAATAAGGGTATTTATGGAAGAACAAAAAAATACACCACCCGCTTGTACATCTGATATATCTGAGATATTTAGCACGTATAAGACACATCCTACAGAGGATGAAAAAGCAGAACCAACACTCTGCATACAAAATGAAATATCAAAAGAAGTCCATCATCTTAATAAAACAATAGATAGAGGGGAGGAAGAAGAAGTAAAAGAAATACCAAATTATGAAACATCATTTCAAAAAAAGATGTATATTCTTGAAACAATATCTCAGAATGCACTCAAAACCCTCAAAATCATTATTGATGGTGTTGTGCGAGCGACAAAAATAGCCGTATGGAGCATCGCGGTATTTGGTGGACTCTTTATCACTGCACTGGCAACCAATACTATCGATCGGGCTATCACTATTCTCAATAACACAGTTCTCTCCAGAGTAGGAGTGTCGGTAAATATGTCCAGCGAAGTAGCCGTCATAAAAAAGGAAGAAAATATACCAACACAAGAGGGTCTCAAAAGTAATACACTCACACCACCAACATGAAACACTCCAGATACTATCGCCAGTAAACGAAGAGCAATACTCGAGGCAAAAAAAACTGCGAAAATACTTGCAGAAAAACAAAAAGCACTGGAGAAAACATCACAATAATTATTCCTATGAACAGTCATATACTCCAATTACTTCTCTCAGAGACACTCGCAACTTGCTGACTCGTCGTAGGTGGAGTCGGTATCATAATCATACTAATAGGAGTAACAAAGTCTTTGAGAGCCTATATGGTTCTGGAGTTTTCAAAAAACAAACAACACATTGGTATCGATATGGTTCGCTACAAGCTCTGAACTTATCTTCTTCTCGGACTTGAGTTTCTCGTCGCCGCAGATATACTTGAAACCGTTTTTACTCCTTCTCTCGAGAGAATCGGAATACTCTGAGGTATCGTCATTATTCGTACCGTGCTCAACTTCTTCCTCAATAAAGAACTCGAAAGAATAGAGAAAAAAGAAATGGAATAACACCCAATTAAAAAAGAACTATGATAAAAATCCCTCTTTCACACGATGACGTGCTGCATCGAGAAAACCTCCAAAAAATCATACAGGATGATCATTTTCGAGTAGCCATCTTCGGATCTGCGAGAATAAAACCAGAAGAAAGTCGGTATCAAGAAATTTCTAAATTTGCCAGACATATCGCCATCAAGGGCTATGATATAGTCACAGGTGGTGGACCCGGAGCCATGGAAGCTGCTTCTCGTGGGCACTATCATGCCTGTGAAGAATACGAGACTCCGACAAATACTATTGGTATCAATATAGAGCTTCCTTTTGAACAAGAGCCAAATCGATACCTAGATGTGGAACAAACGGTATCTACCTTTTCAGCCCGACTCGATACTTTTATGGTGCTTTCTGATATCTATGTTGTGACGCCATGAGGTATCGGGACATTGCTCGAGCTCTTCTACACTTGGCAACTTATGCAGGTGGGACATATCTGTCGTGCGCCCATCATCCTCTGGTGAGAAGAATACAAATGACTCAAAAAATTTATCAATAATTCTGTCCTGAAAGAATGATTTGTTACTGAAGATGAGGCGAGTCTCGTAATCCAAGTAAATACTATGGAAGAAGTGCTTGCACTCATAGATACAGCCCATCAGGCTGATGAAAAACTCGGAGATAAAGCCTGTATCAATATCAAACAATACCTTGCTGGAGCAAGAAATCTCGGATTGATTGACTAAAATCAAACTCGATTCATATCCATTTCTCGGAATTTCATAAATTTGCCATCAAAAGCAAAGTCGACATTTCCGATAGGTCCATTACGATTTTTCCGAATAAAGATAGTTGTCTTCCCTTTGTTCATATCATTGTCATTCATTTCGGCACTATTGTAGTATTCTTCACGATAGATCATGAGGACGATATCCGCATCTTGCTCGATAGATCCTGATTCTCGGAGATCAGAGAGGATTGGCTCTTTGCTGGCTCGGCTTTCAACCGCACGAGAGAGCTGAGAGAGGGCAATAATTGGTACAGAGAGTTCACGGGCGAGTGATTTGAGTCCACGAGAAATATCAGATATTTCCTGCACACGATTCATAGGGTTGGTACCTTGAATAAGCTGTAAATAATCAACTATAACCATATCGAGACCAGATTCCATTTTGAGACGACGACACTTAGATTTGATCTCCAACATGGTCATACTCGCAGAGTCATCGATATAAATCTGTGATGCAGACAGTTGAGAAAGTGCATCACCGATACGACCAAAGTCATCATCAGAGAGCTCTCCTTTCTGGAGTTTCCACGAATCAATACCCATCGCAGCACATACCATACGATCAGTGAGTTGTTCTTTGCTCATCTCAAGAGAAAATATGGCGACATTACGTTTTTTAGCGACCTGCTGACCGATATTGAGAGCCATAGCTGTCTTACCCATCGATGGACGAGCCGCGAGAATGACGAGATCTCCACCACGGAGTCACTGGAGTTTGTTATCAAGATTTTTGAAACCAGTCATCACACGGGAATTCTCCACCTTTTTTGGATCTTCATGAATCTCTGCATATTCTTCATATCGTAAATCCAAAACATCTCTAATATGCGTGAGACGATTTTTGATAAATGTTTGAGTGATCTGGAAGAGTGATTGTTCTGCTTTTTCAAGAAGCATATTGATATCAGCTACTTCATCATATCCAAGAGAAGCGATTGTTGTACCAGTATTGATGAGTCGTCGCAAAAGTGCTTTTGATTTGACGATTTGTGCGTATTCAAAAACGTGTGAACTCGTTGGCACCACAATAGTAAGCTCGGCAAGGTAGGGATTTCCTCCGACAAGATCGAGCTCCCCCCTCCCTGACAATGCCTCTGATACAGTGACGAGATCGATAGGTTTATTTTTTTTGTAGAGCTCCAGAATAGCCTCATAGATAACTCCATGGTTATCGTCATAAAAATCAGCTCTCGTGACCATATCTGATATCTTTATCACACTATCACGATCGATCAGAAGAGAACCCAGTAAACTGCGTTCTGATTCAAGAGCCGAGGGTGGAAGTTTTCACTGCATACTGTGATTATAGAAATAATTAATGTATTGTAAAGAATATGTATAAAAATAGGTTTTCTCAGAGAAATGCGTATTTCACAAACTCTCATCCAGAAAAAATACAGGATGAAAGTAATATTATTCGTTCATTTAGGTTCTCGTATTTTTATCCTTTCAGATTTGATTTTCAAGACGTTTTGAGTCCGGGTGAAGTCCGAGACGGTCTTCTACTTTTGGAAGCCATGAAAGAACAACTTGATTGTATGGATCGAGCTTACGAAGGGAGAGAAATGAATCATACGCTTTTTGGTCAGATCCTACTTGGAGATAGGAGAGCCCGAGAATCTCAAACGCTTGAATATTTTTTGGTTGTACTTCTGAGAGTTTACGCGAATAAAGAAGAGATTCTTCGTATTCATGCTGATCATATCCGAGCTCTGCAAGTGTCTGAAGTAGCTCTACATTGCGAGATTCTTTTTCAAGTCATTTTTTGAAAATATCATAAGCGAGATTTTGCTTATTCTGGTGAATAAGATTATTCCCGAGGTAGATATAGACATCAGCTTTTGCAGGGTCATGATGGAGAAGAAGATCTCGGAAAAGGATTTCTGCCTTCTCAAAGTCCTGTTCTTTTTCGTAGAGCTGTGCGAGCAGGATATTGAGCTCCATGTTGTGTCTATCGATGATCAAACCTTCGATGATAGCAAGGCGTGCTTCTTCGTATTCTTGAACGGCGAGCTTTGCTTTAATTTTCTTAAAAAGTGCATCGAGAGCCTGCTTTTCACTTGCTTTGAGTTTTTTCTTTGGGATATTGAGAGACACGTCAGCTCTTCTTGTTTGGACTTCTACTTTTTTCTGCTCCAGAGTATGTCTACGAAGACTCTTAGTACGTTCTTTTTTTCGATACACCTGAGAAGCTTTACTATGGGTATATTTAGACCATGCACCGTGAAATGTGTGGAACACGATATAGCCAATTCAGGCTAAAAACAAGAGAAATTCCACCCACAGCAACTGATAAATAAGAATAAATGACATAAGAAAAAAGTATCTGAATTATAGAGAAAACAAACTGAAAGCAAACAAAAGAAGAATTCTAGTATGTTTCTGTCAGTCGTGCAATTCGCTCCTCCAGAGCAGGATGGCTCGCAAAAAGTCGCATAAATCATCCTGATTTTCCATCGATTTTAAAAGTGGCCACTTTGGGATCTCACGGGATAGCCACATTCTGTGTATGTATACTCTGGAGAGCACGGAGTGCGTTGATCATTTTATTTTTTCCCACAAAAGAAGCACTCCCGGCATCAGCCGCAAATTCACGACGACGAGAATACGCCATCACCACAAGAGATCCTAAGACCCCGAGCAAGATCTCAAGCACAATAGTCGTCATAAAGTATATGAGATGACTCCTTCACTCAGAGTCATCACGCCCAGTCATAGAGAGTATCTGTGCAAGAGCTCGAGACAAAAATATCACAAAGGCATTTATCACTCATTGAAGAAGAGTCATCGTCACCATATCGCCATTGAGAATATGTGCCATTTCATGAGCTACAACTCCTTCTATTTCATCAGGACGAAGCGTGTTCAGAAGTCCAGATGAAACGGCGACAAGGCTCGAATTCCGAGTAGCACCTGTAGCAAAAGCATTTACTTCTGGAGATTGGTATATACCGACTTCTGGCATTTTGATACTATGCTGAGACGCGATAGAAGTGACTGTCTGATACACAAGGCGCTCATTGGGCGTGACGGTAGCAAGGGATTCTTCTGTAATAAGTTGAATTCTGTGGGCTTTTTTTGCCATCCATCGAGAGAGAAAGAGTGAAACAAATGACGTAAAGAAACCATAAACCAGTGCAAAAATTGCAAGACTCATATAATTTGTATGGAGTGTCCCGCGGATATCAATACCAAATAATATCTCAATGAGTGAAAGAATAATAGTTCCTACGACGATAATGACAATATTAGTCAGAACAAAAAGAAAGATACGTCGAAACATACACAAAGAATAAAAAAATAAACATCATTATTATAAGGATATATACTAACTGGCAAGACTTCTCTACTTGTATATATGTCAAATTCATCGTACAATCTGCCTATGACTCTCTACCAAGCAACTCTCGACTATTTCCGAGAACTCTCTCATATTCCCCGAATGTCACTCCATGAAGAAAAAGTGAAAACATGGATTATTCAGTGGGCAGAAGAACGAAAATGGTCTCATCAGACCGATTCAATTGGTAATCTCTTGGTCATAGCTACTGGCAATAAAAAAGAAACTGTTTGTCTCCAAGCACACCTCGATATAGTCTGTGTAGCAGATGGGAAACATAATTTTGCGATGCAGGGTATTACGCTGCTAGAAAAAGAGGGAACCATCTCAGGACAAAAGACTACGCTCTGAGCTGACAACGGCATCGGTGTAGCGACGATGATGGCGCTAGCTGATCTCTCAGAACGACCAACTCTTGAGCTCCTCTTCACTATAGGAGAAGAAATCGGACTTGTCGGAGCGCAACACATCACTCTCCCTATCGCCGCACCGTATGCTCTCAATCTCGATTGGAGTGATTCAAAAACAATAGGAATTGGGTGCGGTGGCACACTCCTCCTCCAATGAACTCACGATCTCAAAGACCTCCCTTGTAGTATATACGAGCATCGTGAAGATATGTTTTTGATATCGCTCCACGGAATGCAGTGAGGGCACTCTGGAGAAGATATCCGTCATTATCGGGGAAATGCACTGATAGAGCTCTTAAAATCAGTAAAAGAACTCAAAAATATCAGTCATATTGGTGATATCTCTGGAGGAGACGCTGATAATGCTATTCCTCATAGCGGAAAAATGATAGTGTGCTACACGGGTCATCCCAATCTGCTCAAAAACGAACTCAGCCATCTCCAGAAAGTACTCCGAACAAAATATACGTGTGAGACTCTTCATTTCACAGCAGAACGAACCGACAAACCGACATCTCTCTATCGAAGAGAAGATCTACTCCCTCTCCTCGAAGAAATAATAGAGGTCTGAACCGGCGTACAGACGTGGTGAAAACAAAATACCCCCCTCTCCTCATGGAATCTCGGAATACTCTCTCTCAAAAATACACTCTCAACCAGCTATTTCGCTAGGACCAATCTCGAAGGTGATATAGAAGTGATGAAAAATGATATTATAGCTGGACTTACAGAGACGACATGGACTCTCAGTCACGAATCCCCTCCTTGGATATGTGCCAGTGAGACTCCTCTGCTCAGTAAAACCCAAGAAGTATTTTGCAGAGACAATGAACCAATTCCGACTCTCACAACGCATGCAGCGGTGGAGGCAGGTCTCCTCTCAAAAAAATATCCACAAACACAATGGCTATCGGTCGGCGCTACTATTCATGATATGCACACAACAAGAGAAAGTATAACTACAAAAGACTTTGAAGAATTCGTGGAAAGAATGGAGAAATTTATTTCTATTATATATTAGAAATATAAATAATAGAGAGTCTATATACTAAATAACTGTCTTTTTTATAAAAATATTTTCATATCCTGTATTTATATATACTTACTCGGAAAGAAATATTATTTAATTCCATTTCTATGGTTGCAAAGAAAAAGACAGGAACGCTCACAAGTAGCTTCCTACCAAAAAGAGCTCTTGTTCTATTGATAGTGATGTGTGCCCTCGTCACTGCCTTCTTTGTACTTCCAAAGAATCAAAATAGTCTCTCAAGTACCGTCTTGCCACCACCAACAACCGATGTGCCAGCTACGACAGAACCATCTCCGACAACAAGTGAGCCTCTTTCTACGACAAATTGTCCCGATGCAAATATAACACTCGAATGGACTGCAAATGAATCGACTACAAATGCAAGTACAAATCCTGTAGGATATAAACTCTCTTACTCAAGTGCAACCGGGAGTAATGGGTCAGTCTCAATAAGTGGGAGAACGACGACGACTGCGACTGTTACTTTAACAGCAGCTCCAGACCCAGGCGTTAACTACACTTTTTCTATCACAGCAGTAAATGCTGAAGGTATTGAAAGTATCCCTAGTACTCCTGTAAAAGAAACTATCACTTGTGATGAGAATGGTAAAATTATTATTACACCAACCCCCACGTCAAATCATCTAGCATGTAATTCATCTGGAGATTGTGCTTTTGTCGATGGTGCCGGATCAAATGAGTGTGAAGCGGTGAAAACAAAAGATCCTGAATGTGCTAGTGACCCTTATGTTACACCACCGCCCTATAATCCTTTCCCAGAGGGGGTACCACGACATAATATGTGTGATTATTATGAAAAAGAATGTAAGCCAGTGTCAGGAGCATGAGCTTCATCATGTACCAATAACACCCAATGTGAATGCTGACCATGACAAGTGATGGGGGAAACGAAAACATATGCTGTTGAAAGATCAGACGATGGAATGGTATCTTGGTATGAATACATTCCTGCGGATGTATGAGAAGGCTATAATCTCCAGGGTGCTTTGGATGCGATACGAAATTGACCCAATCCTCCTGCGAGTGTATTTCTCCGCTTCAAAATAGTCACCACTCAAGGATGTGTTTCTAGTGGGTCATCACTCGGGTCATCAGTCCTTGGATGAAATACGAATACTCCATCAAGACCATCATTTTGGTCTCGACTTATAGTGTATATCTCTTCTCTTTTCTCTTCTTCTGAGTGACTCAAATCTAATATCACCACCCCTCCTCCATCAGATACTGGTCGTCCATCTCAACCAGTCGGTCCTGGTGGTATACCAGATAGTGGTATGAGAAACGTGCAAGTAGTACTCAAAGGAATCTCAAGTGGCGATGAAGTATTTATGTCATCAAACCTCGGAGTACTCACATTACAAGGAGGAGATCCCTTCAAGGCATCTTTCCCAGTAGGGACAACGTTAAGTTTTACTGCTATTACAGGACCAGATTCGACCTTTACAGGATGGACTGGAGGCTGTGCCACTATTGTTGGAAAAACCTGCTCTTTTGTAGTCAAAAGAGCAAATGGAATTACTGCAACATTTGCACTCAAAAAAAATACACTCACAGCGCAAGTATCTCCACTCGATGGAGGTACCGTGACTTCTTCATACGAGGATATTAGTTGTGGCGGAGGAAAAACAAGTTGTACGAAAGAGTACCCATTAAATACTTTTGAGTCTCTTGTTGCAACTCCAGTAACCGGTGCAACATTTGTCTCTTGGCAAGGATGTACTCGTAGTGAATGAAATGTATGTATTTTAAACATGGATTCTGCTAAATCAGTTACTGCGACATTTAAAAAAGCCAATTCTACTCTTACTGTCTCCAGAGTAGGAACAGGAACAGGTACCATCTCAGGAAATGCTACAACCTATCTCACTGACTCAACCGCAACCATTACGGCAACTCCTGATGTAGGCTCTACCTTTACTGGCTGGACAGGATGTACTTCAGTTTCTGGAAACACCTGTATTATCTTGATGAATGACAATAAGACCGTCACTGCGACATTTACAGTGGTACCAGCCAAATATTCTCTCACAGTAAACAAGGCAGGTACTGGATCAGGAATCACCTCTACCATTACAAGTCCCTATACCGCATGATCTACTGTTACCGTCACTGCGAAACCTGCAGCTGGTTCGACATTTGCTGGGTGGACAGGATGTAGCTCAGTTTCTGGAAGTACATGCTATGTATTGATGACCATGAATAAGACCATAACGGCGACGTTTACATTGATTCCGACATACAGTGTCACCAGTGCAAAAACTGGTACAGGAACTGGAACCATATCAGGAACATTTGGCATTTCATCATGATTTACTGCTGGGACATTCCCTTCGTGAAGTATGGTGACTTTTACGGCAACACCTTCTTCGACTTCTACCTTTACGAGATGGACTGGGTGCACTACTGTATCTGGAACCACCTGTACCGTCTCTATGACATCAAACAAGGCTATCACTGCTGAATTTGCCAAGAAAAAATATACACTCAGTATTAATTTGTTTAAAAATAACTACTCAGACGGAGTTGTATGGGGATCTATCAAAGTAAATTGAATTCTACAATCATCTTTTAGTACCTCTACCTTAATGGTAAAAACATATACCTACGGAGATATAGTATACGTGAAGGCAAGTGCAAATGGAGCAGGATCATTCTTTACTTGATTTGACGGAGCCTGTACAGGGTCAGGAACATGTACAATAACAATGGATAGAAATAGATCAATAATCGCAAATTTCACTAAATAGAAAGGCTATTTTTTATAGCCCTCATAGTTGCATTCTGAATTTTGTTATGGTATTATCAATATGATTCATATTTTTAATCCATATATATATGAAACTCCAAAAGAAGCTTCTTTTCATTGGTATAATTGGCTCAATCATAGTTTTTGCCTTTCTCTTTACTCCAAAAGGAATGATCGGAAAGTCGCTCAATTCAGCAGCGATAATAACGCCTGTTTCTATTATAAATACTGGAATACCGCCTTCTACAGCTACTACATTTGGAGGATTATATCTCTGATCGACGAATATCGGATTCGCAAGACAATTTACACTTAGTCAAAATACCACCCTAACCAAAGCAGACCTCTATGTCCATGCGAGTGCTTCAGGCCCAGCAAGGAGCCTGACGGTTGCTATTTATGGAGATACTTCTGCAACGAGCATGCCTGATGTCACAAATCAGCGATGTGTGACACCGCATGCGCTTTATGATCTCGTAGCTTCCGTAGGTGCTTGGCAAGCTTTTGCTCTTTCAAATTGTACACTTGAACCAGGAACCTACTGGTTAGCTTTTGAAAAAAGACCCGCACGTCCTAATAATCCAGATGGGTCTGTGAACTATCCTGATTTCCCTGATGGAACCTATCTCTACAAAGCACCTACAGGAGCTATTGGAAAATCTGTAAAATTCCCAGTTGCTGCTACAGTCTATGAAGCTGATGCAGCATTAGGGAGAGGCATGAAGCTCCAGGGTCTCGTATCTGTTCTCCCTACTTTCACACTCACTGCGACAAAATCAGGAACAGGTACAGGAACTATTACTTCTGCACCTGCAGACATCGATTGTGGAGAAGATAATTGTAGCAGAACGTATGATGAAGGTACGTCTGTCACTCTCACTGCAGCAGCAAAAACAGGTTCTACTTTTAGTGGATGGAGTGGAGCATGTACTAACACTTCAGATACTTGTACAATTACCATGGATGCTACAAAAAGTGTAACGGCAATTTTTAGACCAATAGATGGTATCTGGTCTCTTGTATTCGTAGATAGTCAAGATCCAATCGGATATCCAGGTACTAATGCTTTCGATGGTAATCCAAACACCTTCTGGCATACAGAGTGGAGAAGCGGTCAAGTGACAACAAATCCACCTCACGAAATTCAAATTAACACCGGAAGTTCAAAAGCTATCAATGGATTCACCTACCTGCCGCGGCAAGATGAAATATCAAATGGAAACATAGGACAATATGAATTCTATATCAGTGATTCAAGTACCACCTGGGGAACACCGGTTATGACAGGTACATTTTCCAACACTTCTACATTGAAGACTGTCTCTTTCCCAGCAAAAACAGGAAGATATATCAAGCTACGAGGATTAACCGATGCTAGTGGAAGTAATTACATGAATATCGCCGAACTTGATATACAGATTTCAGCTGCTAACCCTATAAATTATACTCTCACAACCTCCGCTTCAAATGGGATCATCACCGGAAACATCGCAAACTACACCTCTGGAACAACGGCAACAGTCACTGCAACACCCAATATTGGATATACCTTCTCAGGGTGGACTGGAGCATGTTCTGGTACAACAAATCCATGCGTACTCACCATGAACGACGATAAACAGGTAACTGCAAACTTTACACTCACAACAATTACGATACCATGAAGTCCAACCCTTACCAGTGCAAATGCTGGAGATGGACAAGTGGCTCTCGTATGGAATGCTCCTACCAATGACGGCGGATCTGCAATAACTGAATATATTATAGAGTATAAGAAAGCATCAGAGATAGTATGTTCTGTATTTAATGGAATAGTATCAGTAACTAATAGAACAGCTACTATTACAGGACTCGAAAATAGTACACTGTATAATTTCCGTGTCTACGCAAAAAATACTATTGGCGAAAGTATGACTGCAAGTAATGAGATGAGTGCTACACCAGTTAGCACAATAAGGTCATATAGTATTACTTTCAACAAGAATGATACCAGTGCGACTGGTACGATGAGTACTCAAACACTTGCGACTGGAGCTTCTGCAAGCTTAACAACCAATGGATTTTCG
>JAYSSG010000052.1:0-6443 GCA_043720655.1 Candidatus Altimarinota bacterium | reverse complement strand
TTATGCTCTCCCTCGTCTCCACTCCTATCTGAAATCTCGAAGATATCACCCTTCGAGCTCTCCGAACGCTCAGAGAATGTGATATCATCGTCTGTGAAGATACACGGCATAGTGGGTCCCTCTTGAAGCATTTTGAAATATCAAAACCCCTGCAGAGTTTTCATAGTCATAGTACTCGAGAACAGGCGGCAAAAATTATTGAACTCGCAAAAGAAAAACATATCGCCTATATCTCTGATGCAGGTACTCCGTGAATCTCTGACCCTGCGTACCTGCTCATCCAGGAGGCAGTTGTACAAGGCATCAAAATCGAACCAATCCCTGGTGCGTCAGCTGTTCTCGCCGCTCTTATTGGTTCAGGAATGCATATGCATGATTTCCGATTTCTCGGATTTCTTCCTCTCAAAAAAGGGAAACAAACTCTCCTGAGAGAACTCGCAGAAAAAGATTACACCGCTATCATTTACGAATCACCCCATCGTATCAGCAAAACGCTCGATGATCTGAGAAAAACTTTTTCGTGAGAAAAAACTGCCTGTGTGGCGAGAGAATTGACCAAAATATATGAGACATACCATCGAGGAACGCTCGACGAATTGTATGAACTTGCAGAAAAAGGTATCTTTCGTGGAGAAATCGTTATTATCATCTAGTTATGATAAAGAAAAAAACAACTCCCATAAAGAAACTCAAAATAAAAACTCCACGAATAGCTAATCGATGAGGGTATCAAGTACAAGATACTTGGTTTCTTAAGGCTAAGGCAGCTGGGTATCGAGCTCGAAGTGCTTTCAAGCTCATACAGCTCGAAGAGAGTATGCATATCATACAACCTGGTATGGCAGTCATCGATCTCGGATGTGCTCCCGGGAGCTGGTTACAAGTCCTGACCAATACCGTAGGAGAATGAGGAAGAGTCCTTGGTATCGATCTCCAGGAAGTGAAGAAATTGGCACAGAAAAATATCACTACCTATGTAGGAGATATGACCGCACCAGAAACACATGCAGTCATGAGACAATATCTCAAAGAGATGGGATTATGGAACTGTGACCTGATCACTTCTGATGTCGCTCCACGAACCACAGGACGAAATGATGATGACCAATATCACAGTGCTATGCTCTGTCTTGAAGTCGTCAAAATCGCAGAAAAATTTCTCGTACCAGGAGGCAATCTCGTGATGAAAGTCTTCGTCGGTCGAGACCTCGCAAAAATCATGGAGAAAACAAAAAAAATATTTAAAGTCGTGAAATGTATAAAACCAGAAGCATGTCGCGATAGAAGCTTTGAGGAATATGTCGTCTGCAAGTGATATCGTGGATAGCAGTTAATAAAAAAATCTCCTCAATTGAGGAGATTTTTTTTATTAAAAAAGGTTTCTCTAGAATGGAACATCCATTTCAGTTGCTGGAGTCGTTACCGGACCAATATCTCCCCCACCAGCATTCTCACGATTTTTGTTGTAATCATTCTCTACGACATAATGTGTATCACCGTATTGTCCCGGCTCTTTTCGCTTAAGAACGGTCATATTGACGTATCCTTTTTCGTTCACAATTGCCTGCATGTCTTCGATTTTAAGCGAGAGATTCATGATCTCCCCATACTGTGTAGAAACTGCTTTTGCAGAACCTCCGATATATTTCTTGTCAGCCATAGAATAAAAAGTTAAAAATAAAATTATGCACTTGCTGGTGTCTCTGTCTCTACTCCGACGAGTCGGATACGATATCCTGTGAGCTGTTCAGCGAGACGGACATTGCCTCCGCTTCGACCAATAGCTCGGACTTCATCTTCTTTTGGAACCGTGACAACCGCTACATCGTTTTCATCAAATTGTACATCGAGAATCTTCGCAGGATTGAGTGCTTGTGCGACGAGCTCACGAGCATTATCAGTATAATTGATGACGTCCACCTTTTCTCCGAAGAGCTCTTCAACGACTGCTTTGACACGGATACCTTTTGGACCAATTAAAGCTCCTGCTGGATCCACCTCTTCAAATTCTGAAGCAACAATAATTTTAGTTTTAAATCCTGCCTCACGCACAATACGTACGATTTCGATAGTATTATCTTCGAGTTCTGGAGTACTCAGCTCAAAGAGTTTTGCTACGAGTTGTGGATCTTTTCGTGAAAGAATCACTTTTGGATCACCTTTTCCTTCATCTTCTACTTTTTTAACGTAGGTATAAATACGCATTCATGGCGTATATTTGTCGCGACTTACTTGTTCACTTCGTGGAAGGAGAACTTGTGAACCATTGAATTCGACGAAGACACGATCGTTCTCCACCATATCAACACGGACATTCACGATATCACCTTGTTTGTCTTTGAAGAGCTCAAAGACTTTTGCTTTCTCTGAATCACCAATCTTTTGGATGATAACTTGACGAGCTGCCTGAGAAGCAATACGGCCGAAGACTTGAGGATTATCTCGGAGGACGTCACTTGCATCGATTTCGATGATATCACCGATTTCAAAGGCATCAGCGTCTTCACCGAGATCAGCACGGGCAATCTGGGTGTGAGGATTTTCTACTGTTTCAACCACTTCTTTTTCGACAGTGATAGTGATATCTCCAGATTCGAAATCAAGTTTTACATTGACTGATTCATCTTTATCGCCATAGTCTTTTTTGTAGGCAGTACGAATAGCGGCTTCGATGATTTCGATAAGGTCAGTACGATGGAGTCATCGCTCTGCAGCAATATGATTGATGGCTACTTCAATAGCTTTGAGGTCGAGCATAAAAAAATATTAAAAATACTTATTTTTGGTAAAAAAAAGAATCTGGCGACCAAATTCTTTTCATACACAAATAATTCTCTCTCAGTATATCAAAAAACGAGTGAAAAGGAAAAACACAAATATTGACAGATTAGTTATTTATTATCTCCAATATTTTTTCTCCGTCGGAAAGGTAGTATTTCTCACCACTCTCAATCCAGAAGAGTCTGCCAAAAAATACTCGTTCCCTACCTCATAGCATAAGCTTGGTCGTGATATTTCCATCTCGTGCTTCCCAGATAAGGTCTTTATCTTTGAGAAGAGAATGTGTGATTTTTTCTGTCTTTTTTCGTCCATATCGATCAAACACTATCACTTCATCTGCATCGGTGATGAGATAGTATGTCCCACTCTCCACTCCTCTCAGGACTGAACGAATATTGAAACCAGTCGTCAATAAAATATTCTGCTGAGCTCAAGAATCATAGAGAAACAGCAGTCATTTGTCATAAAAAAGTAATAATCCTTGAATTGTATTTGTATAAAAAATACTTTGAGGAACAATATCAGTAGGCACGCTGATCGATTGATTTTTTAGTATTTCTGCGAGTGGGATTTCTTTCACTCGGATAGGCATCCGTATATCAATGACTCACTGTGTGTCACCCTTAATGACTATTTTTTCATTCTGTTGTGCTCCTGTTTTAGTGATAAATGTCACCTCAGCATCTCCCGCTGGAATATCTGAAAAAATACACTCCTTACTACAGGTGACTTCTCGGGTATATGGGAGAACGATATGAAATGGATAAACCGTTTGAAAAAAAGTAAAATCTCGGTATAAAATCCTCGCTTCGATATCTATTTTCGCTGAAATAATTTCTTCATCAACCAAAAAAATCACATTTGCCGTGTTCCAAAAATAGGTATTTGCAAAGATCCAGCCAATACTACCTAATCCGCCTATTGCGATGAAGAGAAGGAAAAGATAGGGCACTACTCGGTCTCGAAGAAAAAAGAGAAAAGACATAGAATCGTATACATTTCAGTATAGTGATATTGTCTTTTTTACAATTTTGAAAGAGTTTTGTAGTATTATCAAAAATTCCTATACTTTCCCTATGTATTGAGAGAAAATTACATCTATTATTGAGACCCTCAAATCTGGAGGGCAATCAGCTCCACTCCTCGTATCAGAACATACTGTATGTGAAGTAGTGTATGATATTTTTGGACTTAAAATCACATCGCTCGAAGAAATAGAAGGAAAAAGCATCTCTGATTTTCTCTCGTATGACTGTGCAGATAAAATATCAAAGCATCACGGGGTAGAAAAAATAAGAGAATTTGTTGTAAAACTCTACCAAACACCGGTAGGAGATATCTTTGTAGCGGTCTTTCTCAATATCGATGCACTCACGATGAATGCACACAATGCTCTTCTCAAAGTCTTCGAAGATGTACCACAAAAACTCCTTATTCTCGTCACCAGTCAGACTCCAGAAAAAATCATACCTACCCTCCAGTCTCGTATTGTGACACTGGATACCGAGGGAATCCAGCGAGGAATCAATCCATTTCAAGATGCTATCGATGATTTTGTAACAGGGCATCCTGAATGACTCTTTGGTCTCACATTAGGCAAAGAATTCAAAAAAGAGCAAGCCCTTTGGGTCGTAACGTGATTGCAAAACGCAGTACTGAGTGGTACACTATCTCCGAGAAACGCCAAATATATACGAGAGACTCGTCTTGCTCTTGAGACGACCAACACTATTGCAAAATATTTGATTGATCAGCTTCTCATCTCACTCTTATGCGAATAATTGTTCTTCTTTTCCTACTTGCCACTCGGGTCAGCCTCGCTGCAACATCTATCCTGGAATGAGGCAATTGTGTAAATTCCAATGATCTCCGTACAGGTAATATCTCATTTGGTGAGATTCCTTGTATCATCATCGGTATTGCAGACACTCTTCTCTCATTTGTTGGATATATCAGTCTTGGAGTGATCCTTGTCTGAGCACTGATGTATGTGTTTGGCTGAATCAATGAAGAATTCAAAAGTACTGGAAAGACCGCTATAAAACTCGCCCTCATCGGAGCTGTCGTATCATGGTCATCATGGTTGATTGTGAACTTTGTCATTGATAATATCTAATACCCCTTATGGAAACTCCCCAATATTCATGGGCTTTTGAAACACGATTCCATCGTGGCAAACAGTGGTATATGATTGCTGTCACACTTATTTTGACACTTATTTTGATGAGTTTCTTACTCGGAGCGTATCCACTTGGTATAGTCGGAATCCTCTTTGTCGGAGTCTACCTCCTCTATGATATCAACACACCTGATATGACACGAGTTGACCTCAATACCTCTGGAGTACTCATAAACAATGAGCTCTATAGCTATCCAAAAATACGTGAATTTGGTATTATCCGTATCACAGAAGGACCAACTATTCTCCGTATTGTCGTCAAAAATCATATGATCAATAATCTCGATGTCTTCATGGATCCTAAAATGAATATCGAAGAGATACGCCTGTTTCTTTCGACAGCTATTCCAGAAAATCCACAAATTCGTTTTTCTGTCATTGAGCGAATCCTCCTTGGATTACGATTATAGGGGATTAAAAGAATTGTAAAAAACCACCAAATTTGGTGGTTTTTTACAATGTTTCCAATAATTACCATTCAAGATTTCCGGCTGTTTGATACTCAGTCACTTTTGTTTCAAAGAAGTTTTTCTCTTTTTTGAGATCAATGATTTCACTCATCCATGGGAATGGGTTTTCATCACCAAAGAGAATAGGGAGATTGATCATCTCACAGCGACGATCCACAATATGTCGTACATATTGTTTCACAGAGTCACCATTGAGACCAAGGACGCCATATGGAAGACAATCTTCTACATAATTCAATTCTAGCTCAGTTGCTTTTTTGAAGAGCTCAATCACTTGTGCCTTAAATGCCTCAGTCCATATTTCTGGATTTTCAGCTACGATACCATTGATGAGATCACGTCCATAAGCGATATGGATTGATTCATCTCGAAGTATATATTGGAATTGCTCTCCTATCCCCTTCATCTTGTTGTTACGCATGAGCTGAAGCATCATCGCAAAACCAGCGTAGAAGAAAATACCTTCCATAATCATATTAAACCCGATAACATCGAGAAGAAATGCTTGCTTGTCTTCTGTAGTCTTGATTTCAAAGGTTGGATCAAGGATGGTCTTGGTGAGATTGACCACAAATTCATCTTTTGCCGTGATAGAAGGAATCGTTTCGTACGCTGCAAATACTTCTTCAGGATCAAGGGCAAGGGAGTCACAACAATACAAGAATGTATCAGTATGTACAGCTTCTTCGTACGCTTGACGGAGCATATATTGACGACATTCAGGATTGGTCACGTGACGGTACATCGCGAGAACAATATTGTTTGCTGTGAGACTCTCAGCTGTTGAGAAAAATCAGAGATTCCACATAATGAGGTGTCTCTCGTTCTCAGTCAAAACGTCATTTGCCTTCCATTGTTCAACATCTTTTTGCATTGGGATTTCTTCTGGAGTCCAGTTATTCGCCACACCATTTTTGTAGTGTTGACGAGCCCATTTATATTTCATTGGGAGTATTTTATTTGGATCAGTTCCGACAGAACAGATGAGCATTTTTTCAGCGGCCATAAAAAAG
>JAYSSG010000051.1:0-2931 GCA_043720655.1 Candidatus Altimarinota bacterium | reverse complement strand
GGAGGTCTATGTACTTCTTTTCATTCGAATTCCACTATTATCTCATCTTCATTAGTTCTAAATCTCCCAATTTCATCTATGTTTTCAAGGGTGTTTTTTGTAAGCACGGATTGTAAATATAAAATATCTCAAATCTCAATCTTTCTTTTAGAAAGATCATTCTTGATATAATTTATGGCTTCGTAATTGTTTAATATCATGTGCTCATCACGAGTTTTTGGTTTTATTCATTTTTGAATCATCTCTTTTGCATTCTTTGTTGTTGTTGAGGCTCATTCAATTTGACTTGAACTTATTGCCTCTTCGAGCATTCAGTTTGTTATAAAAAGTCTCTTATCTGCGTCTGTTACGCTTGTAAAGAAAGTGCCAGCAGCATTTTTGTCAATTTCATGCAGCAATTTCTTAGAAAAAGGTAATTCTGCGAATTGGAAAAATCACCCACTTTCTATTTGTACAGGAGTTTTATTACTGTTAAGCCTAAAAAACTTAACCATAGCCCATAAATCTTTATGTTCTTTAATACCTTCAGGTAAATCTTTATATTTCAACTTATCCCAATAAATGTACTCTTCATCAGAGTAACGCTCAAGATTATTTTTAGTATATATTTCAAAATTTTCTCTTGTGAATGTAAATGCTCATATAATGGGTTTCTCTAATTTGTATTTTTCTCGCATAATAGGTGTAATTATTTTTTACTACACCTATTTTACACCTATTATATTTTTTTACAAACGATATGTTATTTACAAAAGCATATTTCAACTCTAATAGGTGTAATTATTTTTTACTACACCTATTTTACACCTATTCTTATCAATATTTCACCGAAAAAATAATTTTCTGTAAAAAAGATTTGCTTTCAAGGTTTTACGGAATATAATGAAAACATATTTCCTCATATTCTCTTATGAAAATCCTCGATTCACGCCACAGAGACATCCTCGATTTCCTCGCGGATAATCAAGAATACACCGTGACACTGATGGATATTGGTCATTCGGTTGGACTCGATCATCCTCAGAAGGTATTGGATAAATTGATGCAACTTGAAAGGCAGGGGTATATTGCAAAAAATCCTTTTGGAGGCTACCAAGTCCTCAGAAAGTATGATGAAACGAATCAGCTGGCTCTTCCATTCTTTGGTTTTGCACAGTGTGGAAATGCGGGGAAAGCCATTCTCGAAGAATATCCTCGTAAGAAGCTTATCGTCGAATCAGGCATTATCACTCCCAGTGAACAACATTCTTGCTTTATTACCCGAGCCAAGGGGGATTCTATGGAACCCTTTATTCATTCTGGGGATTTCGCACTGATACAAGTTCAGTCTGTCTTTAGTCCAGAAGATAAGGTCCTTGTCGTCCACAATAGTAAACCAAAGATAAAGAAAATTCGTGCAGAAGGTGAGCGATGGGTGCTGCATTCTCTCAATACAGAACATTCTGATATTGTCGTAGAAGAATTTGATTCCACAAACATTGTAGGAGTGGTCCGAAAGGTATTTCCAGCGACGGCTTTTGATGTCTAAGAAACGCGGAAAAACTTCGTCTCTCTGCGTCAATTCATTTTTTCATCTCGGTCATTTGCTCATGCAAACTTCCTTCGATTCAAAAATTCTTTCCTTGGTAGACTCGTTTTTGCACATCTCTTTAATAGAAATAAGGGAATGGAGAGGAGTAAAAAATAAAGTGTAAAAAATCACTTGCATTTAAAAAAACCTCGCTATACTCTCTCCCATATCACATATCCCCTCTGTCTTTCGTGCACGAACCTACTAGATAACCTGTCCGTGTATGCCGTATAGCCTGTCTATGCGGTTTTCTTGTGTCTTTTATCTTCTTTTTTTTACGCTATGTCTGCGAAAAACGCCCCAAAACCTGCTAAAAAAGCAGGCGCTACTGTGTCAAAGAAACCTGTGACCAGCACAAAAGCTGCTCTCACAAAAGTAGAGAAGATAGTTGCAAAAAAACCTGTGGTGCCTCAAAAGGCTTCAAAGGTTTCTGTTGCTTCTAAAAAGTCTTCTCCAGCTACGAAAAAAGCTCTTGTGAAAACAGAAGCTGTTCTCGTAGCGAAGCCTCGTAAGGCTCCTGTGATGCGCCATGAGACTCCTACCCATGGAGCGCTCTATGTCCGTGCAGGTCGACACTTTTATACAGAAGACCGAGCTATCCTCGATATGCCTGAGCTTATCGCTGCGCAGCTAGATTCATACAAGATCTTTATTGACCACGGTATCCGTGAGGCTCTCGAAAGTGTGTTTCCTGTCTCAGACTTTTCTGAAGAACGTGTTGAGATTCATTTCAAAGATTTTGAAATCGAAGAACCTCGCTATGCTCCAAAAGAATGTCGTCGAAAAAATCTCAACTACGAGTCATACCTCCGTGTGAAGCTCCAAATGCTCAACAAGGAAACCGGTGAAATCAAAGAAGACACGGTGTTTCTCGGAGCGGTGCCAATCATGACAGAAAAAGGAACATTTATTATCAATGGTGTAGAGCGTGTTATCGTTCATCAGATTATCAAAGCTGATGGTATCTCATTTGAAGCAGATGCAGGTGTTTATACTGCTAAAATCAAACCAAAAAAGGGTGCGTGGCTCGAATTCACCGTCGACAAAAAATGAGTTATCACGGTTCGTATTGACAAAAAACGAAAGATGGCAGCGACGACACTCTTGCGAGCTTTTGGTCTCGAGAGTGATGCAGCGATTATCCGTGCGTTTAGTTCGGACAAGGATATTGTCGCAAAATACATCCAACCAACCCTCGACAAAGACAAGTCAAAGAAACAAGTCGAAGCATGGCATACCCTCTACAAACTGATTCGTCCGGGTGACCTCGGTACTGATGAGCGAGTAGAAGACCTCTTCCGCACCATGTTTGCCAATCCAAAACGATTTGACCTCGGTGAAGTCGCACGACTCAAGATAGC
>JAYSSG010000050.1:0-2939 GCA_043720655.1 Candidatus Altimarinota bacterium | reverse complement strand
TTGCCATGAATTAGGGAAACATTTATGATACGTGGCGGCATTGTATAAAAAAAGCCTTACTTTGCAAATTTTTTTTATCAAAAAACAAAAAAACAATTGGGGAAGACATAAAGTATCCTGTAGACCAAGTAAAAATACCATACTTGTCAAAGCACTATCTGCTTTTCGGGAGCACTTTTTCTCTTTTTAAGAGAGAAGATTGAACAATTTTATTATTCAATTTTTACACCCTCAAAAACCCTAACTCATACACCATCGGACGCAGCTTGTCGCCGAGGGCACGATACGCAGTTTCAAAACTGGCAAAACTCACAGGAGGGAAATCACTACTTTCATTGCGAGCCTTGAGTGCATTGCGAATCTGATACCATCCGACATCTGCCCGATTCAATTTGTATTCCGCGCGAACTGCATGAGTATCCATATGAGAAAAATATGCTTGCCACAGTCTCCGTCCTTCATCCATCACTGCCTGTGCTTCTGGTGAAAGCTGCTTACCTGCGAGATATTGCACCATAAAATCTGACTCAAACCTCTCTGAAGCACGTACCTCTGACTCATTAAAAGGAATAAAATGATTCACGATTGACCACTTCCTGTCATTCCATTCCAGATCATCCGCTGAAGCTGTGAGATTAGAGCCATTAAAGAGCATCCATATCAGACAATCATTTTTGAATTCTTCTGTCAGTTCTCCTGTCGGTTGGAGAAATTGATCTCGGTCATTAATCCATGTTGGCTTAACAAGTCTGCGAACCGAAAAAACTATAGCAGATTGTGAGATATTTTCAGGAGTGACAAAAAATGCGCCTGCACTACAAAATCCAGAAGAAAGTAAAGCAGTTAATGTAGATGTGTGTTGTAGATCATTTCAAGCACAGAGCATGCTTCCGATAGCTCCATCAGCCCATTTATCTCATCTCACATCTTTTGTATTTGTGGTCGGTGTTATAGCATTCTTGAGTGGAAGAGCATCTTCCTTGTTGCTCCGAGGTCGGACAATCCATCCACTTAAGAGTTTCTCATTTTCTAGATTATAAAAGGTCTTTTCTCATATTGGTTTAGCTTCCTTATCGAGTATCTCGACACTGATTTCACCAATTTGACTTAATGTACCATCATTATGACTTGTCTGCCAAACAAGAAATCCTATAGGAAAATTACCTTTCAATCCATCAAATGCTTTACTATGGACAATAAATCCGCCTAAATAGTCAGAATCCCACGATTTACGAAATTCTTCAAAATTTGGAGCGTTAATATATTTGAGTGTTGAAAACATCGCAAGTGTTGCGATCGGAATTTCTTTTTGAATTCGTACCAGAAACTGCACAAATAATTCTCTTGTCGCATATCCTTGTTTGTCCATTGATTTTGCAACTTGAGTTTTTGCTACTCCTATTTTATTTTCTGCACCTTCATTATCTGAAGTATTATCCGAATTCATCGCCTCTGCATACGGAGGATTAATCAACACCAATATCTTCTTCCCCTCAGCAATGGCTTTACGGAGTCATTCGGGAATTTTGTTTGTGAGAGAGTAGTCTATCTGTCCATCATCGGTGATATCGTCATTGAGATAGTCATATTGAAATCGTGTCGCAGCGACACAGGTTTTGGTCGCTTTCATCACATCGACATCTGCCTGATCGAGAGTCGACATATAGATATTGCGAGGGTTTCCGTGTTTTACTTCGAGATTGCCCACGCCACAACACATATCCCAGACGATATATTCGCGTTGCCAGTTATCACCCAGTGTCTCTGCGAGCTTGTCGTATGCTTTGTCGACGACATGAAGCGGTGTGTAATAGGCTCATTTAAAGCTTCGCTCATCGAGTGGAATCAAACTATCTCTTCTTTCGAGGAGATAATCACGGTATTCTGCTTTTGGTGGTTTGTGATAGATTTGCCAGAATTGGCGGTATCCTTCTTTGTTTCCGAGCTCATAGATATGACCTGCGAGTGAGAAAACGGGATTACCATTTTTGTAGAGGAGTTCAGCAGGGAGATTGAGATGCGTGGAATTGGTACCATCATGCATAATATCAGCGAAAAACAGGAGTGCATAGTCTTCTTCTTTGACGCCTGTGATTTCTTTGCCGATTTTCTCTATCCACTTATCAAATACTTGTTTCAGATTATCGGGTGTTATCTGTGTACGGATAATATCGCCACTTTTGATGGCATTTTTGATAGTCTCGATAAATTCAGATTCGTGCGTATCGATACGAAATGAGACAAAGTGTGTCCCAATATAAGCAGAGACGGCATCGAGTGCTTCTGGAGTATAACCGCTCGCAGACCTTCCCCATTTGATGGTCTTTTTTTCGAGAAAAGGAATCACATCAGCTGTTTTCATAATAGCCGCCTTTTGAGTGTCTATCACGCAGAGAAATGGAGGCACTTCTAATCACAGATTAAGTCACTCTTGGACATAATGCAGTAACTGAGTAAACATCTCGTATGTAGAATTTTTATAACCATCTTTTGCTTCAAACCATATTTCATCTGTTTGAATATCGACGCGTCATTTTTGAGTTTTCTTGAGATCAAGAGCTTTGATATAAATATCTTTGACGTCTTCTTCACTCGTGGCTTTTTGGAGTTTTTCGTAAAGAGACATAGTCAAAAAATTAATATGCGATTATCACATGACACCTTGCAGAGGTTTCCGAGAAGTGTGCAAAAGCGAAGTAATTTTTGTGAAAAGCGAGTACCGAAGCGAAATGTACGAATGAGTACTTTGAGCGAGAAACGGAGCTTTGAACAAAAAGAACGAGTTTTTCCACACTTCTCCTACAGTTTATTACTCAATATCAGGGACTAGAGCGTGTGTTGAGTGAACTTCTGTGACATCAGATACATTTCATTCATAATATTGTTCGTCTGATTCAAGATTGTTATTGAAGTATTGGAGCGTAGGAATACGACGACCA
>JAYSSG010000049.1:0-19484 GCA_043720655.1 Candidatus Altimarinota bacterium | reverse complement strand
GAGCATTAAGTTTATCTAAATATTTATCTTCTACGAGTCTATCAAATTCAGACAATATTGTTTGTATGTGGAATATGAGCTCTGCTCTATCTGCTTGTCGGTTATCTTCCATTATATCATAGCCAAAGCGAAGGAATAACGGATACAAAGAACGCTCTAGAAAGGGGAGCTGATTTGAAGTCCTCTGAATTGCTGTGTCAAGATCAGCCACGGTTCTCTCTCGCTGTAATATGGATCCTAGGAGCCGATAGAAAAGATACTGTTCTGATTTTTTTTCCATTTTTTCTTCGAGCTCATCGAGCTCTATCATACATTCATCTTGTCATCCTGTCATTAAATGAGCATTGCCTATGGCATCAAGAGCATAGAACTTACAATCCTTCATGGTCTGTATGCTGTCATCGCTTGGATTTCATTCTCTTAGCAGGATTTCTGCAATAGCCGTATTGACCGCACCGACAAATTCATGAATAGTATCACGTGCATGGCACATATTCATGATTCTTTCCTCCTTTTCAGAATAGACACAACCAAAAGACATAGATTATATTATATATATAATATTAAGTTTGTAAATTTTTTTTAATAGTGTACATATACTATTTTTTATTCCAAGATATCTGTTTTTTGCTGAATCTCTTGTAGGGCTTTTATTTTCTCTTCTCCCACGAGGAGGCGGGGCTGTCAGTAATTTTCTATAAGAATCGGATGAAGTGTTGTTTGTGTGAGTTTTGTGACTCTTGATTGTTTTGAGAGTGATACCTCCACCGCAAGACCAGTTTTTGTTTCTGGGCTAAATTCCTGGTCGAAAACAAAGTTCCCTAAAGAATAGAAAATGTATTTTCCTTTGTATGACTCGATACCTTGAGTCCAGTGCGGATGTGCTCCAAAGATCATATCAGCACCCGCATCAATAGCACTGTGGGCGAAATCTTTCTGAAGTTGCGTTGGTTCTCGGGTGTATTCGGCACCCGCATGCATCATGACGACGACGAAATCGGCTTTGCTTCGAGCATTTTGTAGAGATCGTTGTAACTTCTCAGTATCTTGCATTCGTGCTACCTGATTGCTATTCTGAGTTCAATTATCATTGTAGTCTGCATAGGATGCTCCTATAAGGGCGATACGTATTCCATCTCTTTCAATGATTTTTGGTTGCCAAGCTTCTGCTTGATTTTCTCCCACACCAAAAGGGATAATTCCAATGCCGGATAAGAGCTTTTGTGTTATAGTGAGACCATCTTTCCCCTGATCCATGCTATGGTTATTTGCGAGGCTGATGGCTGCAAAATTGACTCCAGAGAGTTCTCGTATGAGATGAGGGAGAGCGTTGAAAATCATCACTTTTTGATACGAGTAAATATCTCCTCCATTCGTAGTTCACTCGAGATTTCCAATGACGAAATCACTTGAGAGGAGGAAGGGGCGAATATGTTCCCATATCCATCCAGATTTTCCTGATTTTTCAGCATGTAGAGCCACATTGCGCGAGAGCATGATATCTCCTACCACGAGGAAATTTACGGTTTCTTCTGCCGGTTGGGTTGTTGGAGGGGGAGTGGTTGATTCGTGTGTTTTTGACAGGGGAGTTGAAAGCAAAAGAAGTCAGATATACCCCGCTACGAAAAGACTCGTAAACAGGAGAGCTATGACAAAGAATATTCTACGATTAAATCGGCTAAACATAGAAGGAATAGTATTGGTTTTTTGTATTTTTCTAGTGTTTTCTTTGTGTATTTGATTTTATGTGTATTCTCTAGTATTATATATTCATGTCGAAACATCGTTATTTTGAATCAACCGATAATCCAGAAGTTCCTCTCTATAAAATAAGTGGGGGCGAGAAATATGATGCGGAAATAGCATCTCTTATAAAACAATGCCGTGATATTACCGCAAGAATACAGGCAGGGGCAGCAAAAAATCCTAGCGGAAAATGATGGATACGAATAGAAGCAATTCAAAGTGCGGATACTAGTACTTGGAGCACACTTAAAGAAACTTTTAAAGAAAAGGTCTCTCAATGAGGACGAGGAGGCAAGAATGTTCTCAAAAAAAGTAGCAAAAAAGATGTAATGATTGGATACTGAAAAGACAGTAATGTATTTGCGTTAAGCAATAGGAAATTTGTTTATAAAGAAAGTGCTCAGCAAAATGATAACCAAGAAGCAACTCCGGAAAATGTGTTATATTTGAGAAAAAAGTATGAAATATTGAGGAAATATCTTGGTTCCCTGATTCCGCAGTGACGTTTTGTTCTCTGAGAAGTAAATCATCCAACTCGTATCACTAAGGGTATGGAGATGGTGGATATACCACAGAAAAGTGTTATCACTTTGCAGAGAAGAATCGTGGGCAGTGACTTACAAAAAATGCCAAAAGAAGAAAAAAATAATCCTGTATTCCTTGTAGAACTCAAAAAAGCACATCAAAAATATATTCTCTTGAAGATGTTTATATCTGTGATTGCCAGAGAGATAGATCTTCCAGAAAACACGCTAGACATCAAAATGGATCTGGGGCCTCTTTCTGATATGGATAGATTTGATGCACAGGATCCCATGAGTGTAGAAAAGAATCTCACTTCACCAAACATTATGTGGGATGGAAAGAATATTTCTTTTGTTGATATGGATACTGGAGTATGGAATGATGAAAAAGAAAAGCTATACGCCTATTTGATGATACCAGATACTGTTCAACGATGGGATGAGATGATGGGAAATATGGGCTTATTGGCTGCGTAACATTCTAAATTGAGCATCAAAAAATCCGCTTTGGCAGATTTGTTTGTTATTTTGGTGAAGAATACGGGTCTAACACCAAAATGGGACAAATGGGACACCCTTAAAAAGGAACATCCATTTCCGAACTTTCGATGCTGTCATATGACTTTGATTGAATATGTTTTTCAGTAGTTTCGACTTTCCTTTGAGGTTTTATGATATCATCTTTAGGATTATTGACATCATCAGCTGAGAGAAAACAGATATGACTCCGGGCCCGTGTTAATGCAACATAATATAACCTCTTCTCTTCCTCAAGTACCGAAGATTCAGTATCTCAAAATATGGCACCAAATTTTGTATTTGGATGGATATTGAGCCAATCTTCGCCGTGTCATACAATAAAAACCATATCTGCAGTTTTTCATTTTGCTTTATGGGCTGTCATTACCTTTATGCGATCTTTCAAAGGGGTTTGTGTTTCCTTTATAGTACCCTCTTGATTTGTCTTTTTCTGATGTCTAACAAGGATTAATTTTGCAATATGATCAGAGATGCTATCTTTCTCATCTATTCAATAAATTTTATTATTATGAGATAATATATAATAAGTACCTTGCTTAATAGGATTATTTTGAATTTCCTCGGAGATACCCTTACTCATTTTAGCAAAATTCATACCTATATATTCTTTGTCACTTTCTAAATAGTATTCTTTATCATCTAAGGCATTCTTATCATTTTTGATATATATCTTCTCTAGTTTCTTGCCTAAAATTTTTCCTCCTGGTCTTGCAGGTTCCATCGTTACGGCTCTTAACGTAAAATTTTTCACAATTTCTGTTATCTCGGCGCTACATCTCTGGGTTTTATTGAGAGGCAGTATCTGACCATTTTCAAAGTATTCCACGAAGTTTTTTATGTATTTTTGTTCAGATCACGCAAAACCATTAATTGCTTGCCAATCATCTCAGACACAGATAATATGCATTTCTGGATTTGATTCCTTGATAGTAGATATGAGCTGATAAAAAATCTCAGAAACATCTTGAAATTCATCAACTATGAGATATTTTAATTTTGATAGTTCTATTTCCCCTGTATGTCATTGAATTCTTTGTGGAAGTTTTTTCTGTTTTTCAAATTCTTCGATTGGTCTCACGATACAATCATTAAAATCTAACTGTGAATTTAGATCTAAAATACACTGATATGCCTCATAGCACCGAATTGCAAATCGATAAAAAGCAAAAAGTTCTCTACAGGCTTCATATTCTCAGATTTTACTCTTCATATCATCTATAGAATACCTTCGCTGTTTACTTCTATTAATAAATCATCGAACAAGTTTTTCGATATTTGTTTTAAATTCTTCATCAAAATTTTGATATAATTCATTCTTTGAGAGTTTGCGGCAAATGATTCAATTTTGTTCTAAGCGTGTTTTTATGATGTTTTCAAATTCTATGCGTCGATTTTCTTTTGGTAGACCCCAGAGTTCTTTGTTGGAAAATTCGATAAATTTATAGGAATCTTTGTGATTATCCATGAATTCTCGCTTCTTCTTTTTAACTCATAAATAATCACTCTTAGTATTCGCGTCCCATAATCCACTATCACTCTTCCCCATATCGTCATCATCTATTCACCAAAATTCAATAATTATAGCAGGCTCGTGTGGAATAATTTTATTAAAGGGCTCATTTTCTATTGGTTCTATTTTGCCATGTCGTGCATATATTCTAAAGTCTGCTTTTCAAGACTTATCTTTTCAATCCTTATTTTTTCCGAGATAACTAATAATCCATGGCTCGTATTCGTAGTCGATGCCATGTTCAAAAAGAAAATCTGTGATATATTTTTCTCAAAGAGATTTCACAAGTTTTTTTCATGATATTGTTTTATACTCATTATTTCCTTCCCTTTTATGTGGGCGAGCCGCACGAGTTTCCCTATAGTCTAGTGGTACAATTTTTTCATCTCTTTCTTGAAATTCTAACCAATCTTCTTCACGAATACACGTATAAAGAAGGGCGAGGTTATCCTCCCTCATAGTATCTAGAAGAATATTAATATTCTTTTCTGATGAATGCATTTCTTGTGCATAAAGTGAAACTATCTTTTCTTTAGCAATTTTGGAAATACTATATACATCGTCGTTGTCTGCCAAGAATGATATAATATCGTCAAGATGAGGTATTTTTTTCATATGAGAGTCATTTCTAAAGTCATTAGATATGCCATATCAATTCGACATCCTATATGCCAATGAATGAAATGTAAAAGCATTAATAACAGCTTCCTTATACTTTTCTGTATCTTTCCCATTTTTAATATCTTTTGTGAGTAAAATTTCTTTCATTTCGTCAGCAACATCTGTATTGAATGCAAGACAAATTATTTGTTCTTTTGGTACTCAAAGTTCATGGATTAAGAAATGAATCTTCCACTTCATAGAAGTTGTCTTGCCGCAGCCAGCTCTTGCCTGAACGAGTAAATATTGATTCATATTAGCTATGATATCTATCTGCTGACGAGATGGTTTAATCTGAACACCTAATTTATCGGAATAAAATTTTGGATAGTCATTTATATATTTTTGGACTTGATCTCGTATTAATTCTTGAAGCTTATCTCGTGATAAAAATTTGGTATAAATTGTTCTATCATTGTAAATTTTGATTGATAATTCATACTTCTTTTCAGCTAACATGACAACGATAAAATCTCTAAAAGATATTCAGGATGTATGGATTCATTTTTGAGAAAATCAATTTTCATCAATTCTTAGGTAATTGTATCAGTCTTCATCAAAGAATACGTCAGGTTTATTCTTATATTCTCTTGATCTATTAAATCAGTTCTCATCTAACTTATTTCTATCAAATCAATCGCAATCTCTATCAAAAATATTATAACCATCATCATCAAAAATTTTACCATTTCTATGTAATCCTCATTTATTAAATCATTTTTCGTTAAATCCTTCAAAATTAAATCATTGTTTATTGTAGAATACTCCAGTTTGATTCTGAAATTCTCTTGCTCTATTAAATCAGTTCTCATCTAACTTATTTCTATCAAATCAGTCCTCATCTCTGTCATAATAATCATATCATTCGTCATCACGATATTTTCCATTCCTATGAATGAATTCTTGCTTAAATCATGCTAGAATTTTCATTTCCTCTGTTCTATAGTAATTTGCATCATTCCTTTTATCGTCTAAATAAGTTCAATTGGAATGAATCCATCCTAGAGATTTAAATCATTTTTCATTAAACCTCTCAAAATCTAGTCACTCATAATCAAATAATACCCCAGGTTGATTTCGATATTCCCTTTTTCGATTAAAATAGTTTCTATCTAATCAGTCATAATTATATTCCTCATCGTCATAAATTGATCCATTTTTGTGAATTTTATCCTTTTTAAATCATCAACAATTATATCAGTCATAATTATATTCCTCATCGTCATAAATTGATCCATTTTTGTGAATTTTATCCTTTTTAAATCATCTGACATTATAGGTAAGTTTTATAGTTGAGTTATTCTGACTATCAAATCGTGCTATTATAGTCCAATCATCGAGTTTACTGATAATCCTTCCTTTTTTTTTCGTTGAAAGATCGTGAACAGTCGAGTTATCCCAGTCAATCATGAATCATCCCATATAAAATTTTATTAATAAATATCACCGCTCCCTCCTGAAAGATAAATAGATATATAATATAAAATATTTCGGATAATTCAATTCTTATCAAATCACGGAAAAGTCCATCGAATATGATTTTTATGAACTCTATATTTATCAAATCAGTGAGGGGCGCACGATGGATCTGACATACATTATTGGTTATTTCTTACCTCTGACTCTACAGTATCAATTAATTGCGTCAGAAGCTGGCGCATCTGAAGTTTTGTGTAATGCTGTGAACTACCATGACAAACAAATATTTGAGATGCATACTCTGGATTATTAACCAGTGAATTAAGGTCAGTCTCATGATCAAGTTCAAAAACTATTAATCCTGACAGTGGTTTTGCTCCGATTCAATTAAGACGATTCAATATTGGGCTTATGTTGAGTCTTGCTTGGTCTCCCCATTCTCTCGTAAACACTTCAAAATTATCTTTTGTAATACCATACTCGAGATAGAGATCATTTTTGTTCTTATTATCGCGTTCAAAACTTTTAGCTGAGTGAGAACTTCAGAAGATAAGTCAGAAACGATATTGAGTGCGATCAATTTCTACTGGTCATTTTTCTTGAAGAATTTCATCTTGTACTATTCATTGCTCCTTATCTTTATAAAAAGCTAAGAGTGAATCATAGTTTTTTTGGAGTGATAGATGTTCTCTATGGAGAGTTTCAAACTTTTCATAGAGTACAAGGTAATCTTCCTCTATTTGGTTCAGCTGTGTAGCACGGAGGCTGTCAGTTGAGTCCTGTTGAACAATAGTATCTTGCGGTTCTATGATTTCAGCTGGTAAGATATCATCCTCAATATATATATCCGTGAGTAATGTTTTTTTGAGATATGATTGATAGGTTTCTGTTTCTGAGAGAATAGAATAAAAAGAATGGTCGATTGTGAGAAAATTTTGTCTTTCAGAAACAGACTGAAAATCCGGCAACATAAAAACCCGTGAGCAATATTCCTGCCATATCGATACAATATTCTGGATCCATTCTGGATTTTTTTGATATGCCTCAGCAAGCAGATCGAGAAGTCTTGGAAATATAACTGGAAGCTCTCATGCTGGGTTACGACAGAGACGAAAGAGTGTCAGAGTTCTAATCTTCCAGTATTGCCAATCATCGGATGTAAAAAATCTAAGATAATCATCAATTCATACCTCTTTCTGTTTTATCATAAGAGATGTCCATCCAGTAAGAAGTTTCTTATAAGTAGGATGAAGGGTTGATGGTGTTGCCGTAGCAAAGAAACGAACCTCCAAATTATTCACTAAATCACGGATTGTCTCATACCTATTATCCTGCATCCTATGAGGTGATTTTAGATCATATTGAATATCCCTAATTGTTTGCGGAAGTTGGGAAAGGATTTTTTCTTCAGAATTTGCCACATCCAGATGAGTCATATATTAATAATTGAAAATAAAGTATAATTTCTTTTTGGCACGTGACGATAAAACGTAGAGTTTCTCATTAATTTTTTCCTCAGGCATACGATTCTTATACACCACAACAATCACAGTATCAAACTCTAAACCTTTTGAAGCAGAGTGAGTAACAATATTGATACGCTCAAAATATCTCCTGTCTTCTTTTCTTTCGGAAAAACTATAGTATGAAAATTTAAGTCACTTTTCAGTAATGGCATCTCAAATAGCTTTTGCAGAGTCTTTATCTGGAACTAATATTCCGAGTGTGCTATCGTGAGGTAGAGTATCTATAATTGCCAAAATAGATTCATTTCTATCGTAAAAAGATTTTTTGTCTCTAATCATCTCAGGTAATGAGGATGGATCAGAAGGGGCATTTTTTACGAGCATAGGATCATTTGCAAATTCACTTTTTGGCAAAAATCGTTCGGCAGCAAATGTATATATCTCTTTGGTATTTCTATAATTACGATTCAGGGTTATCTGTGGAGGATTTCAGAGAATATCCTTCGCTTGCTGTAGAGAAATATTGAGAACAGCTTCATCAGAAATAATCTGATTCTCATCCAAAAGAATCGTAACATGATCAGTGATAATTAAAATAGCATTCAAGATGTCTTTTGTAAGATCTTGAGCCTCGTCAATAATAATACTTTCAAATTTACCATATTTTTCAACATATTGAGCAAAATGAGATGATAATGATTCGGCAGAGGCATTGCGTATAAAAGACTTAGGTTCCTGAATCATTGAATACCACAAAGAATCAATTGTTTTAATATCTTGAGAAAATGAAGAGGCATTTCAAACAATGAATTCTCGTAAGAGTTTATTAAAACAAAGTAAAAGAACTTTTTTACCTTCTTTCTTTCCTTCCAAAAATCTATGGAGCGCTACCACTGTTTTTCCTGTACCAGGAGCGCCTTGAACTATGAGGTTTTGAGTATCAGGATATCGAATCGCCTTGAGCATTCACGATTCAGATATGCTTTCAAGAGAAGGGAGAGAGAAGTACATATGGGTATATAGTGTATTTGCGTTTCTTAGAAGTAAAATATTTGGTTATTATATATTAACTTAGGGGTGAGATTATGTCTTTTTCTGATTCAAGTTTGTATTTTTTTCATGATTATCAATTACCTTTTCTTCCATTAGTATGCCTTCATTAAACACAAGAATGACGTCTCTTTCAAATATAGATGCATAACCTATATGTTCATATCTCAACATATTTCATTGAGGTATTCTGATTTCACCACTAAACCAATGAGCAAAGACTTTTTTTTGTCCCGGAAACAAATAACTTAAATCGACAGGTACGTAATCCTCATTGTCTCCTTTTAATCATATTAAGTACAATTTGTTTTCCGTGATTTCCCATTGTCCTTCATATCATCGCCAACAACCAGAACATATACTTGCAAATTTAATGTCATCCCTAGTCGACAGGTATGACTCCAATGGTTCGGTTGCCATACTTAGTCTTTCTCATTTGTAATAGAGTGTTTCATGGAACTGTGCAGTCATATTGTGAGAGTTATAAATTTGCAACTTTGAGACCGATATGTCCTCAATTATCTAGTTTTCTCGCTTCAATGCAAAAAATTTTGCAATTCCTAAAATCTGTCTGTAATGGAATTACGTCTTCCTATCGAGAAACGGCGAGAGATATAACTCTATGACCCGTTCGCAACCTGTTCTTCACTGAATAATGTGCGTCACTTATGATGGATATGACTGCAGACATATCCTAGATAGTACCCGATAGCGAGATGAAGTTTTATTTCTTCATCTTTTTTTATGTCTTACCAGCACCTATGCTGTCGCGGGTCTCACGACCCATGCCCCTGAAAAAATCCGTAACCTGATGCTCGATGAACCGAGTATCTGTGGCGAAGTATTACGGCTCTGAAATATATATTATCTATTCTCTTGGCTCGTAAATGCACGTTGCATTTACGCTAAAAATATATAAATAAGATTTATTGCCAACCATCTAAACGCTATATTTTCTTCCCACACGACAATTTTAGCAGTCAAGGCAACAAGGTAATACTATAGACTATCTCAGGTACTACAAGGCAGATAAATGGGCAATACGATAAAACTTTAGGGGTTCATAATTCATAATTGAGAGGCATTTTCTGAAACTTCTTTTAGTGCACGTATACCTCATGCGAAACGGTATCACACTTATATCTTCACTTTCAATCCTGTAAAGGATATTTAACCGATTTAAGACAAAAAAATGACCCTAAGTAATAGGGTCACAATAGTCTATTAGTGTATGTCTTGGTGACCCCACGGAGAGTCGAACTCCGATTTACTGGATGAAAACCAGCTGTCCTAACCGCTAGACGATGGGGCCTCTCACATGCTAAAAACTAACTGGTCGGGAAGACAGGACTCGAACCTGCAACCCCGCGCTCCCAAAGCGCGTGCGCTAGCCAATTGCGCCACTTCCCGACAGGCTCTGACCAACTCAGAAACAAAATGGTGGGTGTGCCTGGATTTGAACCAGGGACCTCGTCCTTATCAGAGACGCGCTCTAACCAACTGAGCTACACACCCATAACAACTCTCTCACAACAGGGACCTCGGATATATCAGATAGGTGGTCTAACTACGAGAAGTGAGCAAACCTCACTTCGAACCTATCTACACACCTATACACCTACCACTCACTAGGGACTTGTCACGATCAGAGACGCGGTCTAACTATGAGAAATGAGTAAATCTCATCTTCGAACCTATCTACCACTCAATATTATCTCCTGTACGTGTAGGGAGATTATAAAACCAAATTATAAATTGCAAGATTTTTTTCTATTTTCTGGCTTACTTCTTTTTAATCTTGGAATATATGTGTTTTGAGACCGTAGAGAATGAGGTCTCATTTGCCTATTTCTTTGAGATTAAGATTTACTTTTTTTACAAGTGCATGATAGATATCTTCTCACGAAAGTGCCTCAGGGAGTATATGGGGGAGTATGACTCCGACTTTTTTTTGTTTTCGACAAATGAGTATCATGCCCTCGATTTTTGTATCTATATCATCAGGATGATGAAGTATCCTACGACTATTGGTGTCAAAGGTGTCAACTCGATAGCGGAGATTCCGTGTCTTCTCTGGATTGGTACGATATTCTGTACAGCGTGGATCTTGGAGGGCTTGTTGGGTATTGTCCACGAGTTCGTCGAGAAAACTTCATTTGACAGGATAGAGTCTTCCAGCACTTCCGATAATAGTTGTACCGTCATATATCGTGACAAAAGTCGGTAAGATTGTTTCTGGTATTTGTACGGGTATTTTTTTGAGTTCTTCGATAGAAGGTGCTTTGCCTTCAAAGAGAATTGATTGAATAATAGTACGAACGAGTTTTTGCATAAAAAAATGTTATGATATAAGTGATACAGTTTCCTTCTTGGACTTCTTTGAGAGCCAGTTGATACATCTGATAATCAGAGAAGCAAGTTCTTTTATGACAGGGATGGCAAGTGTGCGCTGATATCTGAGAGAGAGGAATCCAACATAACTAATAAAGAGTACGAAGAATATCAATGAAGGTGACACAATGATGACACTGATGATAAAAAAGAAAGTGATAAGACATCCCTGGAGGACTTCAGATCTGACAGGAATGGTATGAATATTTTTGATAATATATCCGATATTTACGAGAGGGAAAGCGAGTATTTCTCCTACTTTTTCCTTTTTTTCTACCACATAATTCTCCTTTATTTGGTCTCGAATATTTCACCACTCAGGGAGTGAACCATGCGTATGACTGACAAGGTGATGGGAATAAGTGATCAGAGTGAGGAGATAGATGTGTACTGTTTTTGATTCGGGGAGGTACTCGCCTATGAGTGATATCGAGTCGTCGATAGCGAGAGAAATACTCTGATAAATAATCCAGAGGATCACGAGTCATGACCAGAGAATCATAAGAGTCATGCTCGGATCAAGCCAAAGTAACAAAATTCCTACCAGAAGTGACCACGTTGCAAATCGCTCTCCACTATAGAAAGAAAGCCCATATTTGGCTGCTATTAAGTTTCCAATGAGAGGAACGTGGGAAAGTGCCATAGGGACTTTTTCAATACTCTCCACTCCAGTAGGCGTGACATGGCGAGCAATCTCCTTCAGCGAGATAGACTTGAGTTCTATATTTGGTTTTTTTCATTGAAGAGATCGGATAATACCGGCTCCAAGACTCGCAAAGAGAATACCAAAGGCAACAAAATAACTCATATTCGAAAGAGAAAAATCAAATATCAGCATAGAGGAAAAATTGTGTGAATATATCGTCCCTATGACTAAAAGTAGAAATCATAGGTGTATGACACTTGCTATCCTCGCATGGCTTCGTACAAAAATACTCTGAAAGCGCTCTTGGCGCGACATAAGCATAAATACACCAAGAAAACAATAGCTAATAACAGCATTTTGTCTTTCATAGTGGGATGTTTCCAAGGTAGTATCTGGCATATATCTATGGTACCATATGTCTTCTTTGATTACAAGAGATTTTTCTCTCAATTCTCCTCTTTGTGGTATAATAGTATTTTTTGTGATGTATTCTTTGGAAAGAAAGAAAAACAATTTCATCTGCTTGCATTTGATTTTTTTTTCGGGTATACTGAAGGCGTATAAATTTATTTCTTATTTTTTCTGTATGCAATTTGAGTTTATCTGAGCCGCTCAGACAGTGACTGGATCCAAGCATATTCTTCGAGTCAATGGTAAGACATATCTCCTTGATTGTGGCATGTTTCAGTGACGCCGAAAAGAATCAGACGAGGCAAATAGATATCTCCCGATTGACGTCACAAAGCTTGATGCAGTGATTCTTTCTCATGCTCATATCGATCACGCAGGACTTCTTCCACTTCTTGTAAAAAATGGCTACAATGGACCTATCTATTGTACTCATGCAACACGAGATCTCTGCTCTATTATGCTTCAAGATAGTGCACGTATTCAGGTACACGACGCAGAATATCTCTCAAAAAAAGCAGGAAAAAATATCACTCCACTCTACACGGAAGAGGATGCGATTCAGACTGTGACACAGCTTCGATCGGTCGGATATGGACAAAAAATTCCACTTGATGTGGGTGTATTTGTGACCTTTCACGATGCGGGACATATTCTTGGCTCAGCACTTGAAGAGTGGGAAATCGATGACCGTGAAACGGGGGAGCATGTGCGATTTTGTTTCTCAGGTGATCTCGGACGTAAGCATCTTCCGATTCTCCGTGAACCAGTTCAGCTCAAGAATATCGATATTCTCTTGATGGAATCAACGTACGGGAATCGTTTTCATGATGAACTCGCTGAAGTGGAGGAAAAATTGACCAAAGTCATCAATGATACAGTAGATCGTGGAGGAAAAATATTTATTCCCGCTTTTGCCGTTGAGCGAACTCAAGAAATTCTCTATGTGCTTCGTCTTCTCATGCATCAGGGGAAAATCATGAAACTTCCAATTTACGTGGATTCACCTCTTGCGACCAGTGCTACTGATATTTTCCGTATTCATCCGGAATGTTTCGATGAAGAGCTTCTTACTGCGAATGGAGAAGGCCTCTACCCATTCCTAGAAGGTGACGGTATCAGGTTTACTCGAAGTGTCGAAGAATCAAAGGGGCTCGATAAAATCACCTATCCAGTCATCATCATTGCAGCGTCAGGTATGTGTGAATATGGGCGTATCGTTCACCATATTGCTAGCGGTATCGAAGATGAGCGAAATCTCCTCCTCGCTATCGGATTTATGGCAGAAAATACGCTTGGTCGCAAACTTGTTCAAGGTGATAAAGAAGTCTTTATCCATGATGAGAAAAAAATAGTTCGAGCAAAAGTAGAAATGTTTAACGCTTTCTCTGGACATGCTGATCGAAAAGGACTTCTCGAATATGCAGAGAACTGTGGAAATCCAAAACAAATTTTCCTCGTTCATGGAGAGTTGGAATCTATGGAGGCACTTAAATCAGGACTCAAAGAACTTCCAAATCTCGCTGGGACAGATGTGACACACCCTGCTCCTGGTGATATCTATGATGTCATCGGAGGGAAGCTCTGTAAGAAAAATCCCCACCGAAATCTCACGTGCGAGGGGATAGTGTGTAAGATATAATGTTATGAAAATACCTGAATCTTTTTCCAATGTCATTTTAGGTCTCCTTGAAAAACAAAAACAAGATCAAGAGATTTTACAATAGAGAATTGCTTCATTAGGTGATGAAATTGCAAAAAAAACTTCTTGGGATTCATTGTCTTCAGGGGGTGCGAATTTTTCATTATTTTGTCTCAAAGAAGATAAGGATGGGAATTATTATATTACTGGAACCTGGCAATCTTATATTTTCTGATTAATTTTTTTGATTGTTGGAACAATGTCAGGATTTGTTTTTTTAAACTGACAAAATTGACTTTTTTCACAAGGAGGTATGTGGATCTTCGTTCCTGTTATTATTAGTTGAGCTGGTATTTTTATAATAGTGCGATGATTCAAAAAGAAGATATTTGATTTCTATACACAGTCTTTTTACTCCTATTTTTTTCGTAAAAAGACAGATTGATTTAGGGGTGGTGTACTTCTGGAGAATATTCATGCAATGCAGATTTTATCTTCACTACATTCAAACTCACCTAGATACTATAACTATCAAATAAATATTGTACTCAAAGATTCTAGTAGAAAAAATATTACTACTTTTTCTAATATAAGTACCTGCCAAGAATCTGCATGAAAAATAGCTCAGCGACTGAATGTGCCTGTATGGGATATAAGTGATATTCTGACATATCCAAGTATTATTACTACCGAAAATCCCTGAAATTAAAACCAGTACCAATAAATATCTCCGAAAAATATTTGAAGTGATCGAAAAATCTACAGTTGACAATATTATTATAAATATATTATCATACTATATTTGAATATAAATTTAGCATGTCACTGAACCCTACTTCTCCAGAACAAAAATTGTGAGTGTGAAAAGAGTGGACACTTGATTGTGACCTACTTCTTGATGAAGAACGTCTCAAGAGAGTTTTACAAGATCCTGAAACAGTGAGGAAAAATTATGAAAATATGTTCTTGCAGCTGAGAGATGACATGGAGCTCCAAAATCCTGATATAACAAAAATCTATGTTGAAAAAATAGATGTTATGTGTCAATGAGGTGTGATTTCCTATAGTATACACTATGATAATAGTAGCGAAAAATTATTCCCAATTGGAACCATAAAAACTGACTTTTCTTCACTTGAAGAGGGGGAGACATTCTCAATTCTGCGTCAAATATCTGATATAAAAGAGTGAGGGTGAAAGTGGAATGCCTATAACGATATGAATGCATTCTTTCGTGGATTTTTATCGTGATGGAGAGAGAAATTAGCAAAAATAGGTATTCAGCTCGATCAAGACAATTCTCTTCCCATAACTCTCTTGGATACAGATGTACCTCCAAGGATTTCTATCATTTCTAAAAATTGAGGGAATAAAACGATCATAACAGAAAGAAAGCCACGATCTGAAGAGATCGGGGACTGAGAAAAAAGTGAGGATTCTGAGAAAACAGTGATAAGTGTACATGAAAGACTTACGGATGTCTTGGTAAATGGAAAAGATGCAATTGAAAATAATCCAGGACAAAAAACGCATACTTTATTAGGGGTTTTATACACTCAAAAAGATTGACCAGATATGCAGGGGCAGGCAAGGCAATATTTAGAGAAAGTTCTCCTCTCCTCCTCCACTCTTACGTTCAATTCTGAACTTCCGGAGTTGGGTTGAATACTTCAAGCAATCATTGATTCTCAGATACTTCGTAAAAACAGTACAAAAGCTGTAAAAGATACGCTTGCAAAATTACAATTACATCTCATAGAATGTGAAGTATTTGCTCAACGTGAAAAAGCGGACGCAGCCTTTCTTGATATGACACAGGAGAGTGCTCAAGCGCATGAAATGTTATTAGGTACTGTTCTGATTTGAGAGCATAAGTGATGAAAATCAATCGTATGAGCTCGAAGGGAAAGTTTTATAGAATCACGACGTACCTCTACGGAAGAATATTTGCTTGCAACCGAGATAGCGAGGAACGATCTTGTTTGCTCGTCCATTGAACATATAGTACTTGTTATGAGCACGCTCAATGAAGAGCATCATCGTACGACATACTGTGATATGCTTGTAACAAACTGACAGTACGGAATGGCGGGATTATGTTCTATGTTTGACTATCGGGTTATTTCGAGCTCAAAGGTTATAGAGGGCTCTTCACAAGAGGAAATACTTATAGATGCTGTACGAGGCAGAATATGCTCTGAGGATATTGTGCAGGATTTCATAAAAATTGACACAAAGGATACGACTTGATGCGGAGATATGTCGATGGCTGCATGGCTTTCGGGGAAACTAGAGATTGGACAGCGACTGAGAGAGCTAGAATATTATCGAATGTTTAAAATTATAGGAAAGCACAATGATATATCTGCGGAACAATATCGAAGAGCTATAGCCATAACAGAAGCCTATTGGAGAATGTGTTTTACACGTGTTATGAGCGGATTGATGTTCCGTACCAAAGCACCAAATATGTCATTTATAAGTCCAGAAGCGATGGAAGAAGCGATGAGGTTTGTATCTTCAGAAGTAGGGAATTTTATGCTTACAGAATTAGCAGACTTTGTGCATGGAAGCAAGCATATATCCGATAATTGATTTTTTCATCTCCATGCTGTTGCGAAAATGAACAGAACGTGATGAAGATGATCGCTTGAAATCCTCTGTGAAAGAGAGTGAATATCGGCGGAAGATATAGTTATGAGGCAAGGCAATCTCTTAGAAAGATGAATACAAACGAAAGAGGAGGCATTTCGGAGAGCAAAAGCTCAACTGCTCCACGAAAAATGGTGATGGAAAAACATCACGTAAGAAAATTAGAATACTTCTTTAAAATCTAGCGGAAATCTCTGAAGTTAAAGACAGCTTCACCAATCAATATTTTTCCATCGACAGAATACCAAATATGACTGAGATCACGGAGGTTTTTGTAGGTTTCCGCTTCTTCTGGAGGCGTATTTTTGATGACTTGTCGGAGGACTTCATCGAGAATTCTGCGTTTTGTCATCACATCCCAGACACGGTCAACGGCTTCAGGATAACGTAGAGGCGTCATACGCACAATCTGCTCAATTCGGTCACCGTGGATGCGATAGTTGTGATCTCCTTCATAGGTGATAGTGAAATCATTTGGGTCTTTTTTATTTGCAAGCTCGATAATAATCGGTTTTTCATCAGAGATCTCAATGGCTTCTTCAGGCGGAATATAGGAGAGCATTTCATTTTGCAATTCTTCAAGACCGACGCCGATGGGCGCCGAGATAGCGAAGACTTTTTTCTTTGTTTTCTTTTCAATTTGTTTTTTCAAATCTGCTACCATATCATCATCAAGGAGATCACATTTTGAGAGGACGATGATTTCTTCCTTTTCGAGCAATGCTGGATTAAAAAATCCGAGCTCTTCCCGTATGGTATCATAATCAGCAATACATTCTTCGTATTTTCCAGCATCCAGGAGATGACAGAGGACACGAGTCCGTTCGATATGTTTCAAAAATTCTATTCCGAGACCAGCTCCCGTATGAGCTCCTGCTATAAGTCCAGGGACATCTTCGAGGACCATAGTTTTTCCTTTGAATTCCATTACGCCAAGATTTGGTATCAGTGTGGTAAACGGATAATCCGCGATTTTTGGTCGTACCTGAGTGATACACGATATGAGAGTCGATTTCCCAGCAGAAGGTACTCCGATAATACCGATATCAGCGACGAGTTTCAATTCTAGATGGGCTTCGAGAGCGGTTCCAATATCACCATTTTCAGCAAAAGATGGACTTCTTCGAGTCGCAGAAGCAAAGTGAGCATTTCCATATCAGCCTCGTCCTCCGAGGCAGAGACGGACCTGCTGACCTATCTTATCGAGATCATGGAGGAGATTTCCTTCCATATCATAGATAAGTGTTCCGACGGGTAATTTTACCATACGATCTTCAGCATGGCGACCATTCATACATTTTGTACCTCCACGTTCACCATCGGTAGCAGCGACCTCTTTGATGTAGCGGAAATTACTGAGCGTATTGATGTTTGGGTCAGCGATAGCGATGAGATCACCACCTCGTCCCCCGTTCCCACCAAAAGGTCCTCATTTTGCAATACGCGCTTCATGACGCCATGAAACGATTCCATTTCCTCCATCTCCAGCTCGAAAGCGGATATTTACAGCATCGATAAACATAGTTGACAATTAGTTACAGTTATATAAAATCAAAAGCATTATACGAATAATTTCACGATGTCACTTTTTATCGAAAAACCTCCAGAAGGAATCATAGGGACATCCACTGCTTTGATATTTTCTTCTGATTTTAGAGAGGTATTATTGGCTCCGCATAAATTGAAAACTCTCATGCCTCTTGGAGGTAAAGTGGAAGAGGAGGATAATTGATTTTTTGAGGCTTGTCTCTGGAGAGAGATTTGGGAGGAAGGGCGTCTAGCGAGTATTGATCTTGAGCCTCATGACACCCAACTGCACCGACTCTTGTTTCTTTATCCAGTTGCACAAAAATACTATCATCTCAAATGAAAACAGGCTCTCGATACTCTCTATATTTTTAGAAGTAAAATACGGAAAGTATATTCTTCGAAACAAGAAAAAAAGACTGTCTGGATACCGCTCCAAGAAGCGCTTAGCAACATAGATTATTGACTCTCTATTCATCGATTGTATCTCACAAAAGTTATGAAGATACTTGATAAAGCATAGTCTTGAGAGGTCTTGTAAATTTTATGCAAGTTTTTACAACACTCTATAACGAATAGTTTTTGTCTCTTCTCTCAAATATTACTCCATATCTGCTTTTTTGTTTGGCAAGTCTTTTTTCTTGAAATGCTCTCGAGAGTGTTACAATCGTTGCATATTCTTTTCATTATGACATATACTATTTCTCGTGATGAGGCAGGCAAATTGCTCGGTGTCTCTACTCGGACTATTGATCGATATATTGCCGCTGGTAAAATCCGTGCCAAGCGAGAAGGGAAGGTGATCATGCTCCATACTGATGATGTCAAAAAATATCAGTCTGGTGGTGGAGAACAAAAAGACTACGAAGTGATTGTCCCAAAACCAACTACCGTTCCAACTATTGGCTATGATGCACGAGAATCACAAAATGAGATTCTCCGAGCTATTGAGACGATCATTCGTGAAAAAGATGTCATCATACAAGAGCTTACCTTTAAAATAGGGAAAATGGAAGGAGAGCTCGCTCATTCTGTCCCAAAGCTCGAACATAAGAAATCTCTTTTGGCTCTCGAAGAAGCCCATCACAATCGTATGCACGATATGGATTTGATGGTAGAAGCAAAGAGAGAAATCGAACAAAAGCTCAATAAAGAGCGTATTCTTTCAACGATTTTGATGATAGGTATCCTCGTACTGCTCGTCGCATCTGGATTTCTGATTTTCCATTTCTTTAGTCTCAGGGAAGCGGTGCAATATACGGTCTAAAAGCAATATTTATTCTCTCCAATTGGGGAGAATTTT
>JAYSSG010000048.1:0-19514 GCA_043720655.1 Candidatus Altimarinota bacterium | reverse complement strand
CTAAAGAGTGTCAGGACTTCTCTATGACTCAGGGGGAGTTTTCTCCACTGAGAGAATATGAGATACATCGTAGAGAGAGCAACAGGGATGCCAAAATGAATGAAGAGGTCTATCCAGACGTTATGACTTCTATCAATGCGAAAATTGGGATCTTCAAAGACAGAGAGCTCTGGGCTTCGAAAATGTTCTGAAACAGCCAAAAATCCATCAGGTCCATATCCAAAGAGTGTATTTTTGATATCACCAAATATTGTATGAATACCTGTTTTCCAGAGAAAATAACGGGCGATAAAGCCTTTTATTTTTTGTATTTCCAAGATGTATTCTCCAGAGTGAATTATCAGATAACTCGTAGCCACCAAAATACTTCCCACAATACAAAGTGTCACAATATGGCGGGTTTTTTGTGTGAGAGGAATGCACTGGTAGATGACAAGGTAGCATATATATGCTACCAACAGACCGATACCAAACAGACTTTTGGTCAGCAAGAGTGTGAAAATAAGTATTCCAAAAACTCCCCATCAAAGTATTTTGTGAGTGTGGACGAACTTGAGAGATAACGGCATCAACATGAGGATATAGCCTGCCAGATAATTCGGATTTCCAAGCGTACTAAAAATGCGGGTGGTGTCGAGACGAGAACTATAGGCATTTGAGAGTGGATCAAGTCCTATCTTTTGAAACAGAGCATACAGACAGACGATTCCTCCTGAGACAAGACTGATGCCGAGGTATTTCTTTTGTTCTTCTCTGGTACTTGAAGAGAGTATGATAGTGAAAATCAGAAGTCCGAGATAGAAATACCATCCGTGAAACTTCTCTCCATTTCCAAACCAGAAATATGGATTGAGATCCTGATTGATACGATAGGAAATAAGAGTCCATCCAAAAAAGACACTCAAGAGCATGAGGTGTTTATCTGTGAGCCTTTTTGTTCCCAGAAATAAGACGGTGGCGAGCGTGATGAGTCCCAAGAAAAAGAGCACCTTCACTTTCTCAAAACCCACTAGCTGTGGAAAAATATCAGCCAACGTGACCGGTATTCATGGCACATAGAGCCATGCATATGAGAGAGGTATGAGGAAGAAAAGAGCTGACAGAATGATAGTCAGACCTCTTTTTGAGAATGTTTGTAGGCTCTGCATGAAGTGAGATTATTGTTTCTCTGGTTGTGCAAGCGTCTTACCACAATGGGCACAATATGGGAGCCCCTTGAGAGTGAATTCATGACATGTTTCACAGCGTATCTGTATTTCGTGTGCACAGAGAGGGCAAAACGGTTTCGTGATATCGACACCATTCCCACAGTGTGGACATTTCTTATCTGCGACAAAGCGTTTGAGGACATTTTGTGGAGAGTAGAGCCTCTTTTGTATACGGAAAACGAGGAATCAGAATATCGCGATGATGATGAGTGGCCAGAGAAATTGGACGAGATAAAGGAGCGGTGAGAAATTTCTAAAGAAATTTAGAAGTGCTTCCAGTATCGTATGAGGAATCATATCCCAGAAAAAGAGACCCGCTACTTGCACCACTACGAGTCCATAGGCAAATGTCGCAACAGAAAAGATCACAGTGTGAGGACTGTTTTTGATTTTTTGTGATACATACATCTTATAGAGGACTGTGAAAATAATCAAAGAGAATGCAAAGGAAAGGAGAGCAATGTAGAGCTTGTAGAGGAGATAGGCAGACCGATAGTCTCTATCCACGACATCAGTCTTTGCTTTGAGAGCGAGGGCTTGAGGTTGATACTCTGATTTGAGAGATTGAATAGAGGCTTTATTTTGTGCGATTTGCGAAGCGAGAGTCGCCATTTGTGCTCGACTCGCTCGAAGATTCGCTTGAACCTTCTGAGTATTATATACTTGCTCATTCTCATCAGCTATTTTTTCTGTAAGGGCTGTATCATAGTCTTTTTGTGTATTATCTTGGGAATATTGGAGTGTATTTTTCTCTTCTTCAAGTTTTCGAATAGATTTCTCATATTGGAGAATGCTCGTATAAGGCGTTTCCACTGCCCTATATTCTGCTGTGAAGTCAAAAACAGGATAACTCGCTGTCAGTGGTTGGCAATGGCTTACATCTTCATCAGTAGTAGTATACTCATCATAGTAGGGATTGTAAGCATCGCTTTCATAACTATCATGTTGGACGTCAAATGTATCGAGGACTCGTACGATGCAGTATGGTACGCTCGTTGGTGCTGTAGGAATATCATTGATGATACTGAGTGTCCACTGAGCTGATGCGAGAATCGCTCCAAACATACAATAGAGGAGGAAATACCCCAACTTCGTGGTTTGTTTTTCACTGAGCTCTTCGCCGGCAGTCACGGTCATTAGTTTTGGACGTCGAAAGATTTTTTCTCGTACAAAAGAAGTAACATCAAACATAGAGAGATATTAAAGATAGATATACACAATAGGCAGAAAAATATTTTTTCAAATCAAAGGAGTCTGAGAGGGGAAAGAACTATTTGACAATAGAAAAAACAAACTATAGTTGGCGACACTATTTTATTACTTTGAGACTATGACTTTTTCAGGACCATTACCAGTATGAACTGAGGATACTCCATATATTGAACCGACTCATGTGTCTCTGCAAGAAATGCCGGTAGCACCACCTCTCAATACGGATCAGGGCGAAAACGGAGAGAATACTTCATCTGATCGTAGTCCTATTTTGATACAACGGGTGAGAGATAGAGTTTGATTTCCTGCATGGTTTATAAATGGTTTGATAGACTGAAAAAATCCAGATACGCACCACTAAAAGGGGTAAAAATAAATTGACAAAACGGGGTCTCGGAATAGAATACACATCTACTTCGGACCTCTTTTTATTAAGAGTATACCGTGTTACATCCGTGCACCTGCACACACACAACCCACTGGGCTGCGTTTTTATTTTGTCACCCCTTTTCTCATGAATACTTCACGAGCAGTATTATGTAGTCCTCACGCTATTTTGATTCCTTCACGCCTTCCTCTCCAAACCTACCAAATATTGGTCGCGAGTATCCTCATGATGAGTCTATCACCAGCACAGTCTCAAGAGTCCTCTCAGTCTTCCGAAGCACAGAAAGTCATACCAGGAGAAGATATGTCTCAGCTGTTTGAGTGATTTACATCAACACTCAAATACGATCCAGAGCACAGCACCTGGAATATTGGTTATGGCACTGATATCGGTCAAAAACTCTCTCATTGGCCGTATGGTACGTATGCAGAAGATGTCGCTGAGTTACTCAAACAAGAGTGACTCACTCTCCAAGCAATAGAAAATATTCTCAATGGTTCATCGAGTCTCTCACAAGACCTCGCGAAAAAACTCTTTGATATGCGCTATGAATACAGAAAAGACATGCTTATCCTTCGCTACCAAGAGCTCTTTCATAAAAAATTTATCAATCTCCCACTCGTCGTGCAGAATATGCTCGTCGACTTCTCCTATAACATGCGAGGCACTTCATGAATCCTTCCTTCATCATGATTTCCATGATTTCCAGAAGCATGCAAAGCTTTGCAAAAAGAAGACTGGGCAGCATTTGCTCACGAAATAGCAGAGAGTGACTATGCTGACCAAGTGGGACCTCGTCGGGCGGGTTATTGGGTCTACCAATTAACAGAGCTTTCACGAAAACCCATTCAAGCGATGACAAGTGATGTCAAAGAAGAAGTGAAATCATTCAAAGAAGTACAACCAGAAATAGAAGCCCGTATTGAGATGATTCTGGCACATAATAATAACAGAGAGGAAAAATAAGTCCTTGCTTTTCCCTTGAAGAGATTAGAATGTTTTAAGTTAACTCTTCCATCTTTCCCATGCCAAAATCAATCTTTCTTTTTCTTTTATTTTTCTATTTTTCTACTTCTGTATTAGCTTCATCTGGACTGGTGAGGTCTGATCTCATAAAAGCAATATATGATTTAAATAGTTTTATTGAAGATGTTTCTAATAATCATATTTTTACTGCTTGTTATGAAGATGAAAACGAACTGAGAGGTGTTGTAATGGGAAATATTTCTGTTCTGCAGGAGTTCCAAGAATTAATTTTAAGATATGATTCAGTTGAGGCGAATGTTCGCAAAAGTATGCGATTAACGCCTGAAAGTGTTATTGTTAGTCGAATCAACATAGAACTTGATAAATTAGATATTGAAAAAGATGATCTAATTGTAAAAAGTACGGAAACCAATATCCAAATACAAAAAACAACTAAGAAATACGGTCTATGCCAACAGCAAGAACAAGAAACTTATAATAATATTCTTGAACAATATAATAACTTAGTGTCTACAAAAGACTACAAACAAGTCCTTATTATTCTTGGGAGAGCAAAAATTAATGTGTATCCAGAAAGTAAACATTATAAAATGTTACTTGAAAAAATAGATTCTATTAAAAAATTACAATCTACAGAACAGTCAAAACAGGTCATTGTTGAGCTTAAAAAAACATCATCAAAGAAGAATGTAATTGTTTTATCTGATGCAAATGAACTTGCAAATGCTAGTATAATTAACAAACAAACCACAGATGAAGCACACAATCTTCAGAGTCTAGTGTTGCGCCAAGAAGTAATAGGTATGGCAATGAAATTATCAGGTATTACATTACCAACCGAACATATATGTAGGAATATTTTCAAGGATGTTGCAAATGCTAAACCAAATAATTGGATTTGTCGTGCTGTAGAGATAGCAGTAGAAAATGGTATTGTTTCAAATGCTAATAAAAACTTCAATCCAGAATCCAATATTACACGAGCCGAAGCGCTTGCGTTACTTATGAAGGCAGCTGGTATCAAGATACAGGAAGGATGAGCTTCAAAATATGCCGATGTTACTGTTCCTTGGCAGGTGAATATCGTGAATACAGCGTTTAGCTATAGCTTTATTGATGCTGCGGATAATTTTTACCCAAATAAGAACGCAACACGAGGCGAGATTTTTAACATGGCGAAGAGGATTTTGAAATCAAAAACATAGTTTACAATGTACTTTTGTTGCCAAAAGTACCAAAAGCATTTAGGGGAACCAAAACTCGCTATAGTCTAGGTTCGTCACATTTCTTTTTTCATCCCGCTCAAACAGTTGTTCCCCTAAAAACCTGTTTCTGTTTTTTTTGAGTATTTTCCTATTCAGATCTCTCACTTCTGAACACATATTTTCCTCACTGATTTTTGCTCCAGAAACTTTCTAAAAAAACTTTTGACAAACCCGAAGTTCTTTTTATACTCTCACCACTTTTAGTACTGGCATTCATACCACTTCATTCGATTTCTCGCTTGAAATAGGTGATTGCTCTAGCTTTTTCTTTTATGTCTGGACTTATCGCACAAAAACTCTCAATGACGCAAATCGCACGCGGCGACAATATGGTTGCTGTAACGCTCTTGCGTGTACCGAGTATCACAATTTCTCAAATCAAAAACGCTGACAAGGATGGCTATTCAGCTCTCGTCTTGGATGCGAAGAATGCCAAAGGGAAAACAATGAAAAAACACGAAGTCCCATGTGGTGAGACTCCTGCAGAAGTCGGTGACATCGTCGATGTCAGCGCTCTTGAAGGAGTGGTCTCTGTCAAACTGATGGCAGTCTCAAAGGGTAAGGGGTTCACTGGTGCTATGAAACGATGGAACTTCAAAGGAGGTCCAGGAGGTCATGGTTCAAAGTTTCACCGAGCTCTTGGTTCTATCGGTTGTCGTAAGCCACGTCGTACAAAGCCAGGTCAGAAAATGCACGGTCGTCATGGTAATGCTATGAAGACTCTCGCTTCTGTCCCAGTAGAGCTCATCGATCGTGAGCACAATATTATCGCTGTTCGTGGTGCTGTACCAGGTGCCTTCAATGGTTTCGTTTATCTCGTCTTCTAGGTTTTTATATATGACTACTATCACGACACCGACACTTTCGACTCTCAATCCTGCATTTTTTAGTGCTATTCCTCATTTGGATGTATTGAGTCGTCTCCTCCTCCTCCAAAATAACAATGGCCGATTTCCTATCGCTCATACAAAAGGACGAAGCTCACGATCTGGATCAACTCGCAAACTCACCAAACAAAAGGGTGGTGGTCGATCTCGTGTCGGTAGTGCACGTTCTCCTGTTCGTCGTGGTGGTTGAGTTGCATTTGGTCCAAAGAGCAACGCAAACTTCCATATCAGTATGAACGCAAATGAACGTCGTCTCGGTCTTGCTTCTGCACTGTCTCTCAAGGCTGCAGCAGATCAGATCCGTGTTATTGGTGCACTGTCACAAAAAACATCTGAAATGTCTCTCGCTCTCAAAGCAATTCGTGCTGAAGGATCTATTCTCTTCATCATCACTCCAGAAGAAAAACTCAACAATCGAGGTATCAAGAATCTCGCAAACTCTCATGTAGATGTTGTGACTCACTTGAGCCCATCTGAAGTCCTCAAATATGACTTCTGTGTGTTCACTCAAGCAGCTCTCGATGTACTTCCTACTCATTTCTCATCATAATTATATGGATATATATAGCGTCATCCTCGGTCCTGTCGATTCTCACAAGTCTCGTATGCTCGAAGCAAACAAGGTGTACACATTCCGTGTGGCAGAAAATGCAACTAAGATAGATATCAAGCGTGCATTTCACTCTCTCTACAACAAGTCTGTAGTATCTATCCAAATAGCTCGCAATTACCTCAAAACTAAAAATGCCAAAAAAGGCACTATTCGCCGACGTGCTTCTTTCAAGAAAGCATACGTCCGTCTCGATAGTCCTGTAACGCAGTTGGCGAAACTTCATACTCCAAAAGATTAATTACTATGCCAATCAAACTCTACAAACCTACAACTCCTGGTCGACGATGAATGTCGGTCAATGCGTTTGCTGAAATCACAACAGACAAACCATTTAAGAAGCTCACTACCAATCTCAAAAGTAGTGGCGGTCGTGCTTCTGACGGTCGTACGAGTGTTCGTTTCCGATGAGGAGGACACAAGCGACGTCTCCGTATTATGGATTTCAAATTTCAAAAACGAGATATCACATCAGTAGTAGAAACTATCGAATACGATCCAAACCGATCAGCGTGGATTTCTCTCGTTCTCGATGCTGACGGAGAACATCGCTATGTTCTCGCTCATTCGACTATGAAAGTCGGTGATGTCATCGTCACCTCTGATGATGCGAAGCTCCTCCCAGGAAATCGTCTCAAAGTGAGTAATATCCCAACAGGTCTCTTCGTACACAATGTAGAGCTCGTTATCGGAAAAGGGGCTCAAGCAGTACGTTCTGCTGGTGCATCAGCTCAGATTATCTCACAAGAAGGTCAATACACTCAGATCAAACTCGGTTCAGGAGAAATCCGACTCGTTCACAAAGAATGTTTCGCTACTCTCGGTATCGTCAGTAATGGAGATCACAATCAAATCACTATTGGTAAAGCAGGTCGTAGTCGATGGATGGGGCGTCGTCCTCATGTACTTGGTTCATCTATGAATCCAGTAGACCATCCGCACGGAGGTGGAGAAGGTCATACCTCTATTGGTCGACAACCCTCGACTCCATGGGGAAAACCAGCTCTCGGTGTCAAAACACGAAAAAACAAACGTACCAACCGATGGATTCAGAAAAACAAACACGGTTCTCTTGTTGCTTAATAATCTTTTCTTTATATGTCACGTAGTCTCAAAAAATGACCTTTTATTCCAGATTTTCTCATAAAGAGAATCGCTGCTCTTAACGAGTCAGGTCGTAAAAGCGTTGTAAAAATATGGAAGAGAGCTTCAATCATTCATCCAGATTTTGTCGGTCACACCTTCGGTGTTCACAATGGTAAAGAGCATACGCCTGTTTTCGTCACAGAAGATATGGTAGGTCACCGTCTCGGGGAATTTGCTCCAACCAGAAAATTCGTTAAACACTCTGGTAAAAAATAATATATTTCTATGAAAGCAACTCTCAAAAACGCCCGTATCTCTCCAAAAAAACTTCGTGTTGTCGCGAATCTCGTTCGTGGTAAGACTGTCAATGACGCTCTTCCTATGCTCCGATTGTTTGACAAGAAGGGTGGAGATATCCTCTACAAAGTTCTCGCAAGTGCTACAGCAAACGCTATTCACAATGACGGAAACTCAAAAGATGATCTCAAGATTCATATGCTCAGTATCGCTCAAGGTCCTACCTACAAGCGAGCTCGACCAGTAGGTCGCGGAAGAAGTCATAGAATCCTGAAACGAACGAGTCATGTATTTCTCGAACTCTCTCATAAATAATATCTAAATTTTTTTCTTATGTGACACAAAGTTAGTCCTATATCTTGGCGCATCGGCGTCACTCGCTCATGGGCATCAACCGGATACTATGATAAAAAAGAGTACACAGACGCTATTCAAAAGGATGTCCTCATCCGCGAAATGATTCGAAAATCTTTCAAAGGTCTTCCAGTAGGACACATCACTATTACTCACAGCGATGCAGGTATGAAGGTAGCTATTTTCACTTCTCGTACAGCATTGATCCTCGGTAAAAATGGTGAAAGTATTACACTCCTCACAAAGAAGCTTGCCCTTATTTGCGGACACGCAGTACAGATCGACGTCAAAGAAGTCAAAAATCCAGATATTCATGCTACTCTCGTTGGTGATAGTATCGGACGACAGATTGAGCGACGTCTTCCATACCGACGTGTTATCAAACAAGCGATTGCAAAAGCTATGGAAAAAGGAGCAAAAGGAATCAAGGTCACTATCTCAGGTCGTATCGGTGGTGCTGAAATCGCTCGAAGAGAAGTATACAAAGAAGGAAATATTCCAACTCAGACTATCCGTGCTACGATTGATTATGCTGTAGAGCATGCACTCACTCAATACGGTATCATCGGACTCAAGGTCTGGATTTACAAGGGAGACGTTGAAAAAAATTAATCATTGAATCCTCGTAATATAATTCACTCATATGCAACAACCTAAACGTACAAAATATCGAAAAACACAGACTGGCACCCAAAAAGGGCTTGCTACTTCTGGATTTATGATGGCACATGGATCATTTGGTCTCAAAGCTATGTCATCTGGATTTCTCACCGCTCGTGAAATCGAAGCAGCTCGTAAAACAATTGCTCACGCACTTCACAGAGGTGGTAAGGTATGGATTCGAGTTTTCCCACACAAGGATTTCACAAAGAAAGCTCTCGAAGTACCAATGGGATGAGGAAAGGGAAGTGTAGAATACTACCACGCTTCAGTCCCAGCAGGAACTATTATATTTGAAATCGAAGGTGTCCCAGATGCTATGGCACGAACAGCATTTACACTCGCTGGTCAAAAGCTCTCACTCAGAACATCAATTATTGATAAAACTTCGCTCTTTTCTCTCGCTGCTTAATCCTCCTTTTATGGCTACTAAAAAAACTCCAAAAACACTATCAGCATCAGCTTCCGACACAAAAGGGCTCCGATCTGATCTCTACATCCTCAAGATGAAGCATGCTATGCGTGAACTCAAAGAGACACACAAAATCAAGAAAGCTCGCCAAGCGCTTGCTCGTCATCTCACTAAACTTCATAACGCTTAATTTATGCGAACAAAAACAGGTGTAGTCGTTTCTGCAAAAATGCAAAAAACAGTTGTTGTCAAAACAACCGAATACCACAGACATTTCAAATATGCAAAGGATGTTCCTTTCTCTAAAAAGTTTCATGCTCACACAGAAGAACCAATAGCAGAAGGCACAACGGTTACCATCAAGGAAACAAATCCACGATCAAAAACTGTTTGCTGGGAAGTGGTGAAGTAGTTAGATTAATATTTTATTTTTATATGATACAAAAAGAAACAAGACTCGTCGTCGCAGATAACTCAGGTGCTCATGAAGTACTCTGCTTCTGTATCCTCGGAGGAACACGTCATCGATTTGCACGTGTAGGCGATATCATCAAATGTTCTGTCAAAAAAGCAGCACCAGATGGTCAAGTCAAAGAACATGAAGTAGTGTTCGCCGTGGTCGTACGTACGACTCGACAGGTGAAGCGAGCTGATGGTTCAGCGATTCGATCAGATGATAACGCATGCGTCATCGTCGATGACAAAGGAGCTCCAAAAGGTTCTCGTATCTTCGGACCTGTATTCCGTGAGTTACGAGGTGACAAACGATTCAAATCTATTATCAGTAAGGCTCCAGAGGTTCTCTAATTTACCATACTTCTATGAAAAAAATGAAAATACATACCTGAGACACTGTCCGCATTATCGCAGGCAAAAATAAATTTCGTGTTGAAGGTGAAAAAAAGATTCCTTTTGAAGGCAAAATCCTTCGCACATTTCCTGCGAAAGACAAAGTCATCGTCGAGGGGGCTAATATCGTCACAAAGCACATCAAGAAACAAGGAACGACTCCAGGACAAAAGGTACAATTCGAAAAACCTATCCATGTTTCAAACGTTATGCTTGTGTGTCCTGATACTAAGAAGCCAACTCGTATTCGTATCGTCCAAGGTAAGACAACAGATCGTGTCTCTGTAAAATCTGGTAAAAAAATCGGTTAATTATTCTCTTTATGTCACTCAAAACACATTATACATCTACTGTTCTCCCACACTTGAAGAAAAACCTCAAGAAAAATGTGAATGCACTTCCTCGTCTCGAGAAAGTAGTCGTCAACATGGGTATCGGATCTCTCGTTACTGGAGGACAAAAAGATTTCTCTCTTCTCGAGAAACATCTCTCTCTTATTACTGGTCAAAAACCAGTGGTAGCAAAAGCGAAGAACTCAATCTCAAACTTCAAGCTCCGTGAAGGGCAAGCAGTCGGTATTAGTACGACACTCCGTGGAGATCGTATGTATGACTTCCTCGAGAAGCTCATTCATATCGTCCTTCCTCGTGTTCGAGATTTCCAAGGTCTCAGAGCGAAGAGTATGGACTCAGCAGGGAATCTCAATATCGGACTCAAAGAACAAACACTCTTTCCAGAAATCGTACAAGATGATATCGTGAAAACACATGGAATGCAGATTACTATCGTCACCAAATCAACAGAAGCGAGTGATTCACTTCTTCTTCTCCAACAGCTCGGAATCCCATTTACTAAATAATTTTCTATGGCTCGCAAATCACTCATTGCTAAATGTGCACAGCGCAAACTCCGCGCTGCTCGCCAACGCATCAACGGTCAAAAAGTTACATTCTCTACTCGGATTTATTCCCAGTGTATTGTATCTGGACGACGACGAGGTGTCATCGGACGTTTTGGTCTCTCTCGTATAGAGCTCCGAGAACGATGTAACCGTGGTGAAATACTTGGTGTCCGTAAATCTAGCTGGTAATTTTCTTTTATTTATGACTACTGATCCTATATCTGACTTGTTTGTTTCCCTCCACAATGCCCTCATTGTCGGTAAGGGTACAATAAATGTCCCTCATTCAACTTTGAAAGAGCGAATTTTGAATATCCTCAAGAAGAACAAATACGTTGTTGATTTCGTCACACAAGGCGATATCAAGAAAACTATTCTTATTACTCTTGATGATTCTCGTATGCGAAAAGTTCCACACTTTCGACGTATTAGTACTCCAGGGCACCGCGTGTACTCTGCTTCTACTACTATCAAGAAATCACGAAATGGAACAGGAATTTATATTCTCTCAACACCAAAAGGAGTCATCACTGGCTATGAAGCTCGTGCTCTCAAGGTAGGAGGAGAAGTTATTGGTGAAGTTTATTAATCTTATTTATGTCACGACTTGCAAAAAAACCTATTTTACTGCCAACTGGAGTCACTTGTACTCTCGATGGATCACTTTTGACTCTCAATGGAGCAAAAGGGACTCTCTCTTATGTACTTCCTGCTACCGTCGTAGCAAAAATTGAAGACAATACTATTCTCCTTTCGAGCACTGTCTCTGATGGAAAAGAGTTTGCTTACTGGGGACTCGCTTGGGCACTTATCCGAAGTAAAATCACGGGAGTCTCTGAGGGGTTCACAAAAAATCTCGAAATCCAAGGAGTAGGATACCGATCAGAAATCGTTGGTAAAAAAATCACTCTTTCTGTTGGATTCTCTCACAAGGTGATTCTCGAAGCTCCAGCTGATCTCATGGTCGCACAGAGTCCAGAAAATCCACTCATCATCGTTGTAGCAGGTATTGATGCTCAGAGGGTTGGAGAATTCGCTGCGAAGATTCGTGCTGTGAAACCACCAGAACCTTACAAAGGAAAAGGAATTCGTTATGTTGGTGAATATGTCCGTCGCAAAGCTGGTAAAACTGGTGCTAAATAATCTTTTATATATATGTCTACTACTTCTCACCAAAAAAGAGCTACCCGTCAACGTCGCATTCGCGCACGTATTAGTGGTTCTGCTACCTGTCCTCGTCTGGCTGTTTATCGGTCAAATGCATTTATCTATGCTCAGCTCATTGATGATGTAGCTGGCAAGACACTTGCATCTGCAAGTGATATGCAAGTCAAGAAAGGAAAAAAGTCTGATCGTGCTCATACGGTTGGTGCTGAAATTTCAAAAAAAGCTCAAGCAGCTGGTATTACCAAATGTGTCTTTGATCGAGGCGGTTTCCTCTACGCAGGTAGAATTGCTACTCTCGCAGATGCTGCTCGTGAATCTGGTCTCATATTTTAATTTTTCTCATTATGTCTGAAGAAACTCCTTCTACAACTCCTGCACCGCTCGTTCCACATACCGAAGCACACAACCAACCTCTTTCACAGAATTCTTCTCGTGGACAAGGTGGATGATCTTCTGATGGACGCCAAGGATGATCTCGTGGACAAGGTGGAGGTCGCCGTGATGATAGACGTGGTGGGAAAAGTGGATTTGAACCTGTCAAAAAAGAATTCGAAGAAGTGCTCCTCCAAGTCTCTCGTGTTACGAAAGTAACGAGTGGTGGTCGACAACTTCGTTTCCGTGCTGCAGTGGTTATCGGTGACAGAGCAGGTCGAGTTGGTTTTGGACTTGGAAAAGCTCAAGAAGTCTCTATCGCTGTCGAAAAAGCTGTCAACTCTGCGAAGAAAACTATGATCAAGATTCCTCTTGAAAATGGAACGGTTCCATATCAAGTAGAAAAGAAATTCAAGGCAACTCGTATTATGATTCATCCAGCAGCAGAAGGTACTGGTATTATCGCAGGAGGATCAGCACGACGAATTCTTGAACTCGCAGGATGTCAGAATATTCTCTCAAAACGTCATGGTGGACGCAATGTTATTACAACTGCGTATGCTACTATGGAAGCTCTTAAATCTTATATTGTTTAATTATGTTGAATCACTCTACTCTTCGCCCAAAAGCATCATCTCGTACCTCTACGAAGCGTCTCTGACGTGGACTTGGTTCTGGAAAAGGTGTTTTCTCTGGTCGTGGCTCAAAAGGTCAAAAAGCTCGAACTGGTAAAAAGCTCCACCCACTCTTTGAAGGAGGACAGACACCACTTCATATGCGCCTTCCAAAGCTCCGTGGAGGATCATCTTCTCGCAAGAGATCGTTTAATGTCGTTCATCTCTCAGATCTTGAGAAGCTCGCTCTTGCTGGTACAACAACCATCACTCTCGAGACTCTCTCAACTGGAGGATATGTACGAGGTAAAAATCCACTCGTAAAAGTACTCTCTGGTGGTGAAATCACTCAAGCTGTTACTCTCACAGTCCATGCAATTAGTTCTTCTGCTCAATCTGCTATTGAAAAAGCAGGTGGGAGCGTTACTCTCTTGTCATAATTCTTTATGAAAAAAAATATTTGGCAGCAATTTACTCGTTCAGCTTGACTCAAAAAGAAAGTAGGTATTACTCTCTGACTTATTGTGATATACAAATTTCTTTCTGTTATACCAGTTCCTGGTGTGTCTCAAGTAGCCATCGATTCAATGCGAGATATATTTTCTACTCAACCAGGGTTGGTATTTTTTAGCTCATTGATGGGCGGAGGTCTTGAGAGATTTTCTATTATCCTCATGGGTCTTTCTCCCTACATCAATGCTTCTATCATTCTCCAGCTTCTCTCAGTAGTAGTCCCAAAACTCGAAGAAATCAAAAAAGAAGGAGCACAAGGACAAAAGAAAATCAACATGTATACACGTTGGCTCACTATTCCTCTCGGATTTATTCAGGCATACGGTATGATTCTTCTCTTGAATAGTCTTGTCCAAGGAGCAACTATTGTCGATACTTCTAACTGGGCAAGTCTCATCTCTATGATGACGATTATCACAGCAGGTACAGTACTCCTTATGTGGCTCGGAGAACAAATCAATGAAGCAGGGATTGGAAATGGTATTTCTATGATTATCTTTGCTGGTATTCTCTCAGACGTACCAAGCCGTATCGGGACACAATTGGCAAATGTTGTTTGGGGAGGACCCGTCAAAGACATCGTGGTAGCTTTGATTCCTTTCTTCATCCTTCTAGCTCTTACGCTGGGAGTTGTCTATATTATCATCAGATTCACAGAAGGGTACCGACGTATTCCTCTTGTCTACACCAGAACAGGGAGAGATGAGCGGTCATACTTCCCAATCCGTGTCAATCAAGCAGGCATGGTGCCTATCATCTTCGCGATGTCTCTTGTGACTTTCCCATATATCCTCGGTCAAGCCATCGTGGTTCGTGGTGCTGGTCTTCCAGAATTTGTGAAGAGTGCTGCGCAGCTTTTCGTAAACCTCTTTAATCCGAATACCCCAACATGGTCATTTGTGGTTATCTTCATCTTACTGGTACTCAGTTTTTCATTCTTCTATCTCAGCATCACATTTGATACAAAAGAAATTGCTGAAAGTATCCAAAAGCGTGGTGGGTATATTCCTGGTATTCGTCCAGGTCGTCAGACAGCGGATTATCTCCGAACCGTATCAAATCATCTCAATTTCTTCGGAGGCTCATTCATTGCTATCATTGCAGCATTTCCATATATTGCGACACTCGTAAACAATCTCTTGAAAGCGAATAATATCCCATCTCTCAATATGGTACAAATCGATTTCTTGATTTCTGGATCTGGACTTATTATCGTCGTAGGAGTCGTTCTCGAGCTTCTTCGCAGATTCACTGCCGAGCTCCAATCGCATGATTACCGTCGTTTCTTCTAAAACCATTTACTGTTCTCTTTTCTTTTATTCTTTTTTATTATGGACGCTCAACTTATTCAACACATTCAACAACTTGCTGCACAAGAAAGTGGTGCAAAAGATTTTCCAGAACTTCGTACTGGTATGCAGGTAGAAATCTCTCAACGTATTACAGAGTGAGATAAATCACGAATTCAAAAATTCGCTGGAGTTATCACTCGTACTGCAGGGAAGACAAAAGGTGAAAAGACTTTCACTGTCCGCCGTGTAACAGCTGGTCTCGGTATTGAGAAGACATTTCCTATTGCGTGCCCAACACTTGAAAATGTTGAAGTAATTCGACAATACAAGGTTCGTCGAAAGAATATCCGATATATTCGTGACCTTCAAGGGAAAGCAGCTCGTCTCAAAGAAGTCAAAAAAGCATAATCATAAACCCCTCCCAAAAAGAGGGGTTTTCTTTTCCCGTCATTCCATCCAAGGACGATAGTCCGCGAGGTGGAATCCAGGTTATCAAACCATTCCAAATTCTTGGCTTCTTTTGGTACTTTTGATGGCAAAAGTACCCCCAAAACCATTCAGAACAACAAAACTCGCTATTATTGTTTTTCATCAATACGTCTGTATATCATCCCGCTCAAACAGTTGTTGTTCCGAAACCTCATTTCTGTTGTTCATGAGGATGGTTCTTTGGGATAATATTTGCAATATTGTCTCTAGGAATATACTTCTACTATGCTCGATCTTGATACAATTCTCTGACAACTTCCTTCTCTCAAAAACCTTCTTGATACAAAAGGATCAATGAGCCTGTTTGAATATGGAAAGGCTCACTATTGTGTTGAAAATAATATATCACCAAGAAAACAAGAATTCCTTGAGTTTTTGAGATGATATGTGGAGAAAAAATTTGGAAGTACATACGCTGAGACAGTTGGTAGTGCACTCTCAAAAAATTACGCCGTATCAACCGCAGAACATCATGGACCTATGGGGCACCCATTTTTCTTCCAATCAGTGCTTCTGAGAGGTCTTGTACAGCCAGAATTACCCATCATAAACTTTGCTACGAGTCATGTAAGCCTCGGAAACTCCTCCTATCCCCGTGGACTTGTGTTTCATGGGGATTGAGAGAAAGCACCAAAAGAATATCTTCATCTCCCATTCTTTAGCTCGAAACTCCGTATGTGTCCAGTGTTTGCTCTGCCCGCGTATACTAGAAAAGATATTGAGGATCATTGTATTTCTCACCTTAGACAGTATAGAAGAGATGAAAGTATTTCTGAACAGATGTACGAGAGAATTCTTGAATTTATTCAAAAGCACGTACTGAATCCTTCGATACTGAATCTTTCGACATATTCAGAACAAATTACACGAATGAATCATACATGGTGGAATGATCTTTTTCCTGCAATGCCAGAGTATATCTCTCTTGATGCTGAGGATATTACAGTTGAGCTCCTCAAAAAACACTTGCAAGAAAACACTTCTTTTAGTCAAATGCTGACCGACATGATTCTTCAGGAGGCGATTGAAGAAGAATTTGATGGCATATCGTGTTGTTTTGACCGAAAAACAAAAAAATGAACCTATCTCTTCTGGTACCTTGATAAGGAGAGTAAGCGTCATGCGCTTTGGAGAGAGGGAAATGAGCTGGTGAGTATTGATAACAAATTTCGGACGCAAATGACTCAAGAGACATATAGGTATCATCTCGAGCGTGGATATTTGGTGCCCTCGGGGCTACTCGTCTATTCGTTATTTGTCTGTTATTATGGTCTCACGTGTTTTGGTGGCTTTGCTCAGGGGGAATATCTCACGAACATACAAAAAGCCTTCGCAACTACTATGAATACTGTACTTTCCGTGAATACTTCGATTCTTAACGAAGATATGGTATTTCTCTCTCAAAAGAATGGAGAAATAATGACTGCTCTCGATATGCAAGTTGGAAGTGAACAATTTGTCTTTTTAGAGGCATCCCAGACTATATCTCTAGAGACATCTTTTTACAAAATGAAATATGAAATTAGTCGATGTTTCTAGTTATACCCCACTCTCCTTTTCGTCAAGGACATTTATGGGGAGAAGAATTGTATTTTATGGTGAAATCTAGTATTCTCTCCTTGTAATCTTTTTTTATGCGACGTTTTCTCTCTTCATTTATTCTTGTTATTTATACATCATTTTTTGCTCTTACACCTTTTGTAAGTGCGCAAGGATGATCAACGGGCGATGCGACATCTCCAGTGTTTGAGCTTACAGTGCCAGCTACTGCTATTACAAATGAAGCCTTTGACGTCACGGTAAAAGCCTTGAATGCTGATGGTTCTACCAACACTGCTTATGTGGGAAGTATTTCTTTTTCGGTGACTCCATATATGGCAGGTTCAAAAATTCCAGCAAATCTTGATCTTGATCCAGTGCCAGATCCAAGTGATCCATCGAAGAATCTTGGGGAATATACATTTCTCCTCGCAGAACAAGGACAACACACATTTTCAGCAGGTTTTTCATTTCCTCAAGCAGGAACCTATGAAATTACTGTCATGGATAATGAAACTTTTGAGGAAGTGGTAAAATCGGTCGTTGTAAGTGGTGCAGGAAGTGATATTACGTGAAGCTCAACAGTGACTATCACTGAACCTGTAGCACAAACGACTGTGAATTCGAGCACTCTCATCGTAGCGGGTACATCAAAGCCCACAAGTACCGTCAACTTCCTTCTCTGATCTGAGAAAAAAGGATCAACTATTACTGACACTGAAGGTGGTTTTTCAGGAACGGTCTCGGGTCTCTCAGAGTGATCCAATACTATCACAGTAGAAGTGATTGATGGTGCAGGGAAGGTGGCTGGAAGCTCGACAGTGACAGTGAACTACTCTCTTGATGCACCAAAAATCGACTCCTTGACCCTCAAGGAAGGAACTCAAGTGTTTGCAGGATCTACAGTTCACCTAGAAGCAGTAGGTGACCCAGGTCTTAAAAAGGTAATCGTACAGTTTGGTGATAAGCCAGTTGTCCTCATCGAAGACAGTACTCGTCTGGGTATTTATTCAGGAACAACACAGCTGAGTAGTTTCGAGGGTGAGGTAAAACCAACAATCAACGTGGAATCATACCAGGGAACAACAGCGGAATTTGCTAATCTACTCAATATCACTGTCGTATCTTCCTCTTTTCAAAACGTAAAAGTAGAGGCTACACCAGACAAAAAAGCACGATTTACATTTTCTCTCAAGACAGATCTGGATGAGATTAAATACTTCAAAATCAAATATGGTACTCAGTCGGGTCAGTATGATAAAGAGGTTATCACCTTTGAAAAATCTCAAATGAAGGAAGGAGATAAGTTCACTTGGTATATACCAGGGGTGGATCAAGGAGAATATTACTCCACTATTATCGGTCTCGATAAAGATAAAAAAGAGTTATCAATTACCTCTGGAGAACAAATGTTTTCTCTTCTCAATTCGGCAGAAACCTGTTTCATAGACAAGGTATCAGGTGTGACTGTGAAAAAATCAGGGTCAAAATCAATTATTTCTTGGGATACACTCGAGGATGCTGCAAGTTATCAAATTTTTAAAAAAGATGCTGACGGTGAGTATGCCATGATCGATGAAATCACAGAAACTTCTTACAAAATAAACATTGATGTCAGCTCAGACGAAGAAGTATTTGAAGACTTCCAAATTCGGGCAACCTGTAAAAATGGAGATATTTCTGGTGAGGGGGCATATTCAGAGAGTGTGTCTGTCCAGACTGGACCAGCTATGATTGCCTTTATGATGCTCACAATTGCCTCTGGAGTAGCCTTTATTTTGATGAGACGAGGCTATCTCAGATAATTCTCATACTGTTTTTAGTTTCAACACCTCTATTTGGGGGTGTTTTTTTTGGAGTAAACTTCTTTATTTTTCATTGTTTATCACTATACTACAAAATATATTTATAGATTTTTATGGATTTCGCCACGATACTAGTATTTGGTTTCCTTTTGTTTTTCTCAGCTTTTTTCTCTGGTTCAGAGATAGCAATTATGTCTCTTCCGAGTCATGCGATTGAGGCCCTTGTGAAAAAGAAAAGAATAGGAGCTCTCACACTCCAAAAGCTCAAGAATAACACCGATAAGCTCCTTATTACCATTCTCATAGGAAGCAATCTTCTCAATACGCTGACCGCATCACTCGCCACCAAAATAGCCATTGATATTGCTCGAACAACTGGTGTTGAAGAAACCCTTGCAATAGGTATTTCAACTGGTATTATCACATTTTTTATTCTGACGTTTACTGACATTATTCCGAAGAGTCTTTGATCCAAACATGCTGCCACAATAGCCTTGTATTGTGCATACCCTCTCAAGATATTTTCTATGCTACTGACTCCTATTGTCTCTATTTTTGAGTTTATCACAAAGAGTTTCACTGGTGTACAAGGCATACCTCATATGAG
>JAYSSG010000047.1:0-19594 GCA_043720655.1 Candidatus Altimarinota bacterium | reverse complement strand
GATCCGCACCCCATTGAGTAGAGTAGAATTAAAAAACCTCTAAGAACATAACTGTAACTGTAAAAGATGATCTCTGTATTGTACGGGGGTCATCTTTTTTCTTGACCACTGTGGTCGTCAGTGATTATGATAGACTATATAGTCTTCTATTATTTTTTCAACATCTTTCAGGGATTCACACAAAGAAATATCAATTTCATCCTTCATATGCCCAAAGAAGGATTCAGTTGGTGCATTATCAATACAGTTTCATTTGCGTGACATTGATTGTATGCAGCCCATATTTTGGAGCTGTGACTGGAAGTACGGGTGCGTATAGTGAAATCATTGATCGGAATGCAGGATTGCTCACTGGAGTTCATCTAGTGTATGCCATTCTGTTAGCCTCCTGAAAGTGATATAGATAATGTTCATGCTGAGATTATCAGCAATACCAAAAGAAAGTATCTCAGCAGTGATCATGTCTCGTATAATAGAGCAATAGATCCATTTTCATTTGAATCGTACATAGGTGATATCTGTTCAGAGTTTCTTGAATGGTGTGATACCATCAAACTCACGATTCAAGATATTTCATGCTGTTCTGTGTTCTTGTGTTTTCTTCATAATACTTTTGTAGGGATTCTTTCTTCGTATCTTGGCGAGTAAGTCATACTTCTTCATCAACCGTAGTACTTTCTTGTGATTCATACATATCTTTTTCTGAGCCAATTTCATGACAAGTGTTCTGTATCAGTACTTCTGCTTGGATGACCATGATATTTCTTGAATGATTTTCACATCTTGTGATTCTTTGTTCTGTTTACAGTCTTTGTTATGCAGATATCGGTAATATCATGAAATTGAGACATTTGCTAACTGACAGAGAAGCTGTATACGATACCGAGATGACAATGTATGTAGTACAGCAAACCGAAGAGTTTTACTAGGGATCAGATCAATGTATCATACGTTGAATTTCTTCCAGATACGCTGTCTTTGCCTCAAGATAGACGATATACTCGTCCTTGCTCATGAGAGAAATATCTTTTTCTTCTTTCCTTTTTCTTCCTCTTCTCGATAGCAGCATATTTCATAGTCATCTCGTTCTCAGTGCATGTCTCCAATTTTTCATCGTTTGCTTTGGTGCCTTCGATGAAATGTAGAACTCAGGAAATCCAAGATATCGAAATATATCACGAAAATACCATCATTGTTCATCAAGTTTCAGAGCTTCTATCTTACACTGATCCGTATATACACAATGTCTTTGACTACAATTTGCTACATAATGATTTTCCCTCAAGAGCAATATCTGCTCCTCTGTGTAGAGTATATGAGTCATATGAGTGATGAATAGTTAGAAAGTATATCTATTCCACTCTTAGTATACAAAAAAAAGTGGAATGGGTTTTTTAATTCCATTCCACTTTTTGGGGGTCAGATCAAATTTGAGGGGATTTATAAAATTACAGAGTAAGCTATTAATTTTTTCTCATCATAGCATCTTCAGGTTCTCAGTTTTCTATATTTTCTTTTTCGATCATTGCCTTATCAAAATCGGCTTGTTTCTGTAGGGTCTCTGCATCGACTTTTTCCACTGTGTCTGCCGGAGTTCTCGGTGCCGGTGTGCAGGCCGTTGCAAGCAAAATTGCAAGTAGAGAGAGGAGAGTAGTAGTGAAAATATTTTTCATATAAAAATGGATTGTGATGTGATTATAAGGGAAGAATTGTGGAATGCAATTTTTTTAAAAGAACCCTCCTAGGAGGGTTCTTTTAAAATCATGACAGGGAAGCCTTAGAATAGGTCTGCTATTTCTTCTGCAGTCGAAATTCATGATGCTTTTTTCATCATAGTTCCATCACTTTTGAGTGAGACAAAAGTATGCTGATAGGTAACTCCATATTTTTTCTTGAGTTCTCCACTTGAGTCATAATCAGTTTTAAATACGATAGTATTTTCCGGGATTGTCTCTTGTGAGAGTTTTGTGTCTGCAGATTTGCAGCTTGGGCACCAAGGAGCGTGGAAGAAAAGTACTACTTTTTTACCGCTTGTAAGTGCAGATTCAACAGCAGAAGTAGAGTAATTTGTGTATGAGCCAGTTTTCATGGTATCTTTCTTCATCATAGCTGAATCATCATTTTTCACCATTGTATCCCCTTTCTTCATCATAGCATCTTCTTTGGGCATATCTTCTTCTTTCTTCATCATTGCATCGTTTTTTTCCATGACTTCTTTCTGTATCATACTAGGGTCTTCTTTTACCATAGATCCACCTTCATTTTTTTCTGTGATGTCTATTGATTTACCTACGGTATTCGACAGACTGCAGCCAGATAATACTAGTAATCCGCTGAACGCGATACCTGAAATAACAATTTTTTTCATAAAAGAAAAATAAAAAATAAAATAGTTTTGAGTCGTTTCAGACTACTTTTTAGGGTTATGGTTGCACGCTTTCTCTGTACTCTTCATACCCTGACTTTTTCATCTCTGAAAGAGGAATAAACCGAAGTGAAGCTGAATTCATACAGTACCGTTTTCCTGTAGTATCTTTTGGTCCGTCATCAAAAACATGTCAAAGATGAGAATCTCCATACTTACTGCGTACTTCTGTACGGGGTAAACCAAGTTTTGTGTCAGTTTTTTCTGTTACAAAGTGTGGATTTATGGGGCGATCAAAACTCGGCCAACCTGTACCAGAATCGTACTTATCCTGTGAACTAAAAAGGGGTTCTCCTGTGACAATATCAACATAAATACCTGCTTCATGATTATCCCAGTATGCATTCTGGAAAGGGGGCTCAGTTCCTTCGTGTTGTGTGACATTGCATTGTTCTTTTGTCAGAGTACTACAAATAGTATCTTTATCGGGTTTTTGATATTTCTTGGCAAATTCTGCATCTTTTCCTACTATAGCCATTTTTTCTTCCTCGCTCCAGTTTTTCTCGATAAAATCAGTTCGACCAGATCATTTCTTGTAGAGATTATAGTGAAGAGATGATTTCTTGTAATAATCTTGGTGGTATTCTTCAGCAAGGTAGAAATTTTTGAAGGGAAGTATGAGAGTGACAATTGGTTTCTCAAATTTCTTAGAATCATTCAGAGAGGCAATATGTTCCTCAGCTGTCTTTTTTTCTTCACTATTTTGGTACCAAATAGCTGAGGTATAGCTCTCACCTCGATCTGCGAATTGTCCGCCAGCATCAGTTGGGTCAATTTGATAAAAAAATATTTCTAATAATCTCTTGTAGGAGACTTTGGTTGGATTATAGGTCACTTGAATCGCTTCACGGTGCCCGGTTTTTTTACTGAGAACTTCTTCATAGCTTGGATTTTCTGTCATTCCTCCAGCGTAACCAACGAGAGTGCTGATGACTCATGGCTCAGCATCAAATGATGGCTCGAGACACCAGAAACAGCCTCCTGCAAATGTAGCAATCTGAGCATTTTCTGGAATTAAGAGGGTAGGTGTAGTCATGGGAATTTTATTATAAAGTAGAGAACAGCTCGTAATAAATAGGCTTGTGATTATCGTGAGTATGAGAGAGGTGTGGAATTTCATAAAATTAGTTTCAAAAAGTAAATGCATGAAGACGTAGTCCTGGAGATGCTGTGATTTGGAGTGTATAATTGTCAGATATATCACCTGCAAATATATGATAGAGTTCATCTTGATGAATTTCAAATATTTTTTCTTGTAGAGCGGATTGCTTTACTGATATTCAATCTTCGAAGTATTTGTAGGTACTTACCTGTAGTTTCCCAGTTCATTCTCCCGATACTACAAGATACGCATTTTTAGCTCGGAAATTGAATTTCATAAGTGTACCATTTTCGGTGGCTTCAATAAATTCAGGTTGCTGATTCCAGGCTCCAAATGTCTGCCATTTGTGTAATCATATTTTGACGACATCTTTTGTAAGAAGTTTACCACGACTTGTACCGAGATAGGTTTCAGGAGTATTCTTCTGTCATGAGGAGGATTTTTGTTCCACAAGGGAGATATCTTTTTGTATCCCAAGAAGCTCTTGTATTTTTTTCTCTGTTGCAGCGTATTCTCACTCTCAAAAATGCTTGTAGACGATATCTCATTTTTGGTCAATTAGATATTTTGCTGGCCAATATTTATTATCGTATGCATTCCAGGTTTTGAAATCATTGTCGAGACCGACAGGGTACTGTATTTTTGCTTCTATGATAGACTTTTTGACATTCTTTGGTAACTTTTCAAATGCAAATTCTGGTGCATGAATACCTATGATAACGAGTCAATCTTTCTCATATTTTTCATGCCAGGCATTGAGATATGGTTGTGTTCTTTTGCAATTAATGCAGGAGTATGTCCAGAAATCAATCAATACTACTTTTCCACGGAGTCACTCGAGAGAGAGGGGCTCTGAATTGATCCAGTCAGAGATACCGATGATCTCAGGTGCAGTTTTCATATCCATCAATACATCAGATTTTTCTAGATTTTTTGGCATACAGTTTTTTCCACTACAGACCATATTTTTATTTTCTGGTGAGAGAGTTTTTGTATTAATTCTTTCATTCAGGGCTTCTTCTAATTTTGTAACAAAAGAGAGATTTCCATTTTCTACCACCCAAGTCTGTATTTGTTTAATACTTCCGAGACTAATAGCTATCCCGACAATAATAATGATAATTCCAAGACTTCTACGGAAGAGACCTTTTGGATTCACAAAAAAACTAAATTTTCCAAGAATTTTCCTTCCAAACAAAGCAATAAGGAGAAGTATAGATCCTAGACCGATAAAATAAAAAGTTAAGCCAACGAGTCAGAGCTGTATATTGAGAGGAAGAATTGTCGCAAGGAGAAGGGAATAGGTAGGATTGCAACTCGAGAAAACTGGACCTAAAGCGGCGCCTATTCCAATGAGTCACCAGATATTTCCTTTTTCACTGGCACTTTGAAGTGTGCTTTGGGATGCTTGTTCTAACCCAGTTTGCATCATAATATATGACCAAATTTTTGGAAACAGGAGTGTGAGTCAAAAAACAATAAGAATTCCTGCTGAAAAATAATTCCAAAAATTTGGATCTATATCGATAAGGAGACTTGATGCTTTCAGAATTATTGTGAAAAGCATCAGAGAGAGTATCAGGGATGCTATAATAATATAGGGTCTTTTTTTATCAGATCCAGCAAGGCTACCTCAAAGTATTACTGGTAACAGGGGAAGCACACAAGGTGACAGGACTGTCAAAATACCTGCGAGTGTAGATATGGTGATGAGTATAAAAAGAGAAGTCATAGTGGGTAAAAGATAAAAATTATTTTCTAGTAATACTCTCAAGTATAGGAATAAGTTTTTTGACGAGTTTATTTTCCATGTCTATTGAATAGTAGATATTGAGCCATTCACGACGTGTTATCACCATACGTGTCCTCTTCATCATAGCGAGTGCCTGAGAGACCTGTGATGGGCTACAATTAGTGACTTCTGCAATATCTCCTGATGAGAGTTCTTTTGCTTCCATTAAAGCCAGAATCATCTCGAGGCGGCATTCATTACCAAGAATATCAAAAATTTCTGCCCCATCACGTATTTTATCGTCATGAGAAAAGAGATGTTTTTGAATTTTCTGTAGGTCCGTCATATTAGTATTTTATAAAATTATAAAATAATAGCAAATACTTTTTTGATATCTTTAGGTTGGCTTGAGATTTTTCAATTTTTTCATACACTCCGAGCGTGAATCAAGACCAAGCCTTTACTCTCCTCACGATGGGGAAAAATATTCTTCTGACCGGTGCGGCCGGAAGTGGGAAGACGTTTCTTGTGAATCGTTTTATATCGTATTGTCGTGAACACGGTATTTCTCTAGCTGTCACAGCTTCAACAGGTATTGCTGCGACCCATATTGGGGGAATGACGATACATTCTTGGAGCGGTTTGGGAATACGAGATATACTTTCTGATGACGAAATAGAAGATCTGGTCTCTCGTGAATATCTTGCAAAACGATTTGTAAAAACATCTGTCCTTATTATCGATGAAATATCGATGCTTGGTGGAAACTTCATTGCGACTCTCGATAGACTCTTGCGTTCAGCTCGTGTCTCTCTGGAGCCATTTTGAGGTATCCAGATCGTCTTTGTAGGTGACTTTTTTCAGCTTCCTCCTGTTTCACGAGGAAATGAAGTTTCTTATGCTTTTGAACACAGAATATGGGGACATCTCGATCTTGTGCCCTGCGTACTCTCCACTCAATACCGTCAATCACATACCCAGGCTGAGGGGTCACTTCTCTCAATTCTTAATGAGATTCGTAGTGGTACTGTTTCAGATATATCACGAGAATGTCTTCTCTCTCGAAATATGTTGGTGCAGACGGATGATCATACAGAGCTGTTCACTCGGAACGTTTCAGTCGATGCTTATAACGCCGATAGACTTGGCGAACTTTTTGGCGAAGAATATACCTACACGATGCAGTCTAAGTGAGCAGAAAAATTTGCTGAAGCACTCAAAAAATGATGTCTCGCACCAGAAAATCTGGTTCTCAAAAAAGGTGCCCGTGTGATGTTTGTAAAAAACAACCCAGAAGCTGGCTATATGAATGGGACAGTTGGACACATTACAGGCTTGGATGATGGTATGCCAATTGTGAAGCTACTTGATGGGCGAACTGTTACCGTAGGAGAAAGTGACTGGATGATAGAGGAGAATGGCAAAATAAAAGCTTCTATTTCTCAAATTCCTCTGCGACTTGCATGGGCTATCACGATTCATAAATCACAAGGAATGACTCTTGATACAGCGGTGATAAATCTTCTCGACGCCTTTGTGTCTGGGCAATGATATGTGGCTCTTTCTCGTGTACGTACACTGGAAGGACTTATTTTGCACGGCTTCAATCGCATAGCACTTGAGATAGATACTCGTGTCCGAGAGTATGATGCCCTGCTTCGGAATCAATGTGATACCGTAGTAGAAGAGATCGAATCTATGTCTGAAGAGGATATACGAGAAATTCAAGAAAAATCTATTAAGCGCTTATGAGGTTTTTTGGAAAAACAAAATGTCGTACCAAAAGAGCCACAATGAGCTAAAAAAATCGCAACACATCTAGAGACATACGAATATTTACAGCAAGGTATGTCAATTGAAGATATCGCGACCTATAGGGGTCTCAAATCATCTACGATATTTACTCATTTAGAAAAACTCGTTGAAGAAAAAAAGAAAATAAATCTTGCCCCCTATCGTCCAGAAGATGAACAACGACTCGGTATCATCCATGATGCTTTTGTCGTCTTGGGGACACTACAGCTCGGACGTGTATATGAGCATCTTTGCGATATGCACGAAGAGGAATTTTCATTTGATGAACTTCGCATTGCTCGTCTTTTTCTTTCAGAAAATGATAGACTAACTATCGAAGAACAGAGCTAGGAAGAGAGTTTATAGGTTTGTACCCAATTTTCTATCTCTAGGCGTATTTTGCTATGTTCTGAAGTATCCTGTAATCTTACTGCATAATCTCGAATATCGCATTGAGTAATCCCAAAATCTCTACAGGTTTGTACGAGAAATAAGAGAAAATCATGAAGGGTTAGAGTTTCTTTTTCAAGGATAGAAGTGAGGAGCTGAAAGAGTTTTGGATAGGGGAGTCCGTGTGCGAGAAGTCCATATAAAATTGATACACTCCAGCCGGCGATATCATAGACCTCATAGGTATTACTCGATGCAAAAGAAGTGATTTTGTATATCTGAGAAAGAGTGTTTTTTTCTTTGGTCATGATACGACCCGTGAAATGAGAGAGAGTGTCGAGTTTTGGGCTTCCTTTTGATTCCTGATAAAAGACATCTATTTTTCCGTACTCACTCGAGAAACAAGTGAATACGAGCCTGTGTTCACTGATACGATTTTTTTTGAGAACAATAGCCTCAATCGGATACATCATATTAGTTAGAGAAAATGTGAATCTTGTTATCTTTTACGGTGAACTTGGTAGAGAAAATACCACTTTTTGGACTTCAGAAAAATACTTCTCGTATATCACCAGATTGTTGAATCGCTATATCAGTAATGATGACATTTTGTACATCTATTTGTCCAATATAACTGAGTGATCTGACGTCACTGAAGCGTTTTGAGTTTGGTACAAATACCCAAATACGATTGTCGGCGAGGATATATATTTCTTGAAAGGCAGGGTCTGTATATATTTTAGTAACAAGGGGATCTGTATTAGTAAAGTTGTTAATACCGAGGCTATTCATCACTATACCACGTCGTTCGTATTTTGGAGCGGTCAAAACTTTTTCCGTAATAAGACTTCCATCTTTTCCAGAGAGAAGCCAGACACTTCCATCAATATCTATATTCACTATAGAGTTTGTTTGTGTCTCTGGAGTGATAACGAGAGATTTTCCGGTATACATATTTTCTGATTGTTTCCTGTGTTTGTATATTTGTTTTTTGTCGGCTGAGAGGAGGTAAATATTTGAATTATAAATACTCATGTCACTACTTTTATCCCATCATCCAACTTGTTGTACTCCGAGAGAGGTGATAGATCCTTTGTCAAAGAGATATATCTTGTCACTATCAGAAGTCATGTAGATCCGACCATCACTATCAATGTCCGAGGAAAGAACGGATTCTCAATTTGGTATCGAATATTCTTTTGCAGACTCTCATGTCATATAAGGTCCTATAACACTTTTTTGTGTTACAAAATAAAGCTTTTTATCAAATACATATATCCCAAATGGTGCCGAAGCAACACCCTGTCCAAAAGTGTAAATAGAGCTATATTGTTCTTGTGTAAGGGAAACAACTTTATTGATGTTCTTTTCTAGAACAGCAATCTCTTTTTCTATTGCTTCTACATCGATTTGGAGAACATTTTTACTTTTTACTTCTTGAAGAAGCTCTCTCGCTTTTACTATTGCTGGTCAGAACTGTTCTGGTTTTTCGAGAGATCGAGAAGCATTAGTGAGCTCTACACGAGCTTCTGCAAGTATGTCTCTATATTTTTGTGGAACAAAGAGGGCATATTGTGATTTCATCAATCAGGAAAGAATGATGTAGAGAAGGATAATACTCACCAGTAGTCCCGATATAAGCATCCAGTTTTGAGTCTTGTCACTCATGGAACGAAATGATCACTGTATCTTTGTGTTGATACCTTTTGTTTTTGACTCTATAGCAGAAGCAATTGTTTGACCAAGAGGCGTGATCTTCTCAGGCTTCCATGCAGCACGCTCTTCCTCGTCCTCTCGTCCGATTGCAAGAATTATCCCTTCCTTGTGAAGATTTGCTCTTTCGATATGCTCTGAGATGAGAGAACATCTTTTTCCAATAGTGAGATGTCCCAATGTTTTGCATTCTTGCTGGACGACACTGATATCAACTTTTGGTGAAAATATATAGACACATTCATCAGTATGTATTTCTCCGTGAGAATCATAGACAAATTGTCCATCATGGCTATCCATTCCATGAAAAAGATCTTCAGTTAATTTTTGCGATACGAGGATACCTGTGAGATTTTTCCCAAACATCGAGAAATGAATATGATTGTCTGATACAAGTCCTACAAAGAGGGAAACATCAGATTTTTTGTGTGTATGGTAGAGGTGTTCGAGGTGGGTGTTTATGTGTTCAAGTATTTCTGTAAATGTTGCTACAGGATCTTGTTCATTTATCTCGTAGGATAAAAAAGTATCATTGCAATATCGATGAAGGGTATCGGTCAGAGTCGAATGAGGCGTATGACAGACGCATACGAGGGTATTTTTGGTATCTTTTTGTACAGACGAAGAAAGGGTTTCTTGAGAGTGGACGTCTGATAGGTGTTGTATATAGACAGCGTGCATACTTCTATATTATGAATCTTCCATTTTCGTCAATATAAGCTCTAGCAAAAAGACTATACAAACCAACAAAAAACTTGTCAAAAAATTGAATGAGCTATAAACAAACAATAAAAAGAGTCATAACACGAGGAGCATACAAAGAAGTCCATGTCGAAATGACCGAAAAGCATCCATTGGATAAATATAACCTCGGCGCATAATTTTTTTTATTCCAAGTATTAGGAGCCCCATAAATGATCAGAGTCCAAGGAACAGTGACAATGCCATCATTACCATCGAAAGTATTGGATGGTAACTTGGATCAAACCCGTAGTAGAGTATTGAGCTTGATATCAGTCAAAATCCACAAAGAATGATCATGAGGAAAATAAATACTCGGGTATACATAGAATAAAAATAAGAATATTTTACAGGGGTAATTGGGGTATCATCTCTAGTTCATCGAGTATTATTTCAGCTTCGTTTAGGCTTGTCAGAGAGGCGAGTCGCTTGCGATAGTCTCTGACTCTCTCAAACCCATGTAAATAGTGTACAAAATGTTTGCGAATTTCAAGACACGCTCTTTGTTCGCCTTTTGTCGATATCATTCTTTGCATATGTTCTTTCATGACGGAGATTCTCTCGATCCATGACGGCGTATAATTATTTGGTAGGAAACACCACGGATTTCCAAGCGCCGATCGTGCGATCATAAAACCAGCGAGATTTTTCATTTTTTCAGTTCCGTCATGGTAACTTTTACAATCCCCATTTCATATGACAGGAATGGTGAGATGTCTTTGGAGTTCGTAAATAGGTTCCCAGTTGGCTTCACCGGTATATTCTTGCTTAAACGTTCGTCCGTGAACGCTCATGAGTTGGGCTCCGGCATTTTGAAGTGATTGTCAAAACTCTACCAGTTCATCAGCATTACTCCAGCCAAGACGTGTTTTCACGGTGACAGGTATACTTAAATTCTCTGCTAAAATATTGACGATTTTCATCGCCCGTTCTCTATCTATCATAAGTCCTGAACCATACCCACACTTGACTACTTTTTTAGCAGGACACCCCATGTTAATATCTACTCACTGCGCTCCATACGATTCTATGAGCTTGCCTGCTGCGAGAAAAGTATCGGGATTGTTTCCAAATATCTGAAATACGAGAGGGTGTTCAATGGAGTCGTGTGTGAGCACTTTTTGAGCGAGAGAAGGGTTATGGAAGAGTCCATCAGCACTATAAAACTCTGAAAAGGTCACGATATTTGGTGAGACTTTTTTGCAAATAGCCCGAAAGGCACTATCGCAATATCCATCCATTGGCGCGAGGGCGACAATGGGTTTGTTTTGAGATGTGAAATCAGTTATCCAAGACATTTCAAAGGAGTATAGGGAGCACTCTTCATTTGTCCAAAAAATTCGTATACTATTCTCTATGAAAACTTTTGTTCTGTTTGGCTCTACGGGTGACCTCGCAACTCGTTATGTACTTCCTGCTCTCGGTAAGCTCCTACAAAAATGAGTTTATGATCATCTGGTGTGTGTTGGTCGTCGAGACTGGAGTCGTGATGATTTTCGGAATTTTCTTGCACATTTCCCTGATCTTTTGAGTAATTTTGAGGAAGAGAAAGTGTTTTATGTAAAGTTAGATATTGAGAGTGATAATTATTCCCTGCTTAAAGATAGGCTCATTGCGTGTAATGGTCATGATCTTATTGGCACTATTATATCTCATCTTTGTTTGAGTCCTGAATACTTTGTTACTGTTGCGAGATGACTTGCGTCTATTGGACTTTGAATTAACAAAGATAATTCCCAAATAATGATCGAAAAGCCTTTTTGATATAATCTTGAAAGTGCTAATGATCTTAATCTGAATTTAAAAAAATATTTTAGTGAGGATCAAATTTACCGGATAGATCATTACTTAGGTAAAAACTTTGTCCAAGAACTTTATGATTTTAGATTAAATATAGATAATAAAAAATGGAGTGACCAAACCATAAAAGAAATTTGTATTGTTGCCCGTGAGACTCTCACTTTAGAAGGTCGCTGAGAATACTACGATAAGAGTTGAGCAACTCGTGATTTTTTGCAGAATCATCTTCTACAAATCCTATCTATTGCTATAATGGAACCGTCTTTGAGTGGAAAATTTCCATATACGAATTACTACAAAGATATACAAAAGGCCCAGTATACTGTTCTGAAAAATATAAAACCTTTATTGACATTAGATGCACGTCATGACGTTATATTGGGACAGTATGAAGGATATTTAGATGAGCCATGAGTAAACCCGATTTCACGTACAGAAACATATATTCGTGTTCATCTTAAACTTGATAATCCTTGGAAAAATACGGATATTGTCTTGGAAACTGGTAAGGCGCTCAATAAAAAAGAATCATCTGTAAAAATTCTTTTTCATGATTGAACTGAAAAAATTTTCTCTGAAACTGCAGAAAATAAAAATAATTCTTACGAGACTCTTATAAAAAAGGCATTTGACAATGACCTAGTATTCTTTGTTCCATGGGAGAATGTAGAAGCAGCATGGCAAGTAGTGAATGATTTGCTTCACTGTACAGATAATTGTCCGATATTGAAGATATATCCTATTGAGAGTCAGGAAGTTTAAAATATTTGAGAGAGAATATATTTTTATTTTGTCACGTCATATTGGTTATTATTGCTTTGCAATATTTGTCATTTGACCATAATAATGGCGTTTAAAGTCGGTTTTTTTATTTTAATCTTATTTTTTTATGGAAGAGAAAGCAAAAAAATATTCCCTTAATGAGCTGATTGAAAAAGTCGATGCTCTTCGAAAGCATGATGATTTTGATCTTTCAACAGAACAGGATCTTGTTATTGGTATTATGAATCTGATCAGCATCGAAGAGCATCTTGCTTTCACCTATAATAAAACAGGGAAGACAAAATATCTCACAATGCTTCAAGAAGTTCGTGAAATGAGAAAGACTCTCCTCAAGGAAGTCATCAAAGAATACGAAGGGGAAGTATGGTGTACGTGCAAGCATCTTCTCTCGACTTCTATGCGATTGATGGAGGTGGGCACAAAACAGCTCTGATCAGGGAAGATGAAAGAATCTGAAGCATTTTTCCAAAAATCGTACGATGCATATTGTATGTTTTGGGCATTGGTACTCGATATTGGTACTGGCAAGATAGATGATGTTACTGAACGAACAGAACGACTGGATAATGCTCTGATAGGAGATGTAATTGATTGTTGCAAAGAATAATTATTTAATATATAATGGAGGATTTTTTAATGTCATCATTTCTATGAAAGTTGTAAAAATAGGAGCCATCTGGTGTGCAGGATGTATCGTCATGAAACCGATATGGAGAGATATAGAATCCGAAAATCCTTGGCTTGAGACAACATCATATGATATCGACGACGATGAAGAAAAATTGCAACCATATGGCAATCTCCAAAAACTTCCTCTTTTTATATTTTTTGGCAAAGATGATAGGGAAGTAGCTCGGTTTCATGGCGAGATATCTCGCCATGATTTTCTCAAAAAGATAGAGTCACTGAAAAATCTATAATTATTTATTTATGAAAAAAATATTCCTTTCTCTTTTTGCTTTTTCTCTGATTTGAGTGACTTCCGTATTTGCTCAAGATAACGTGGCAAAGCTCTATCTCTTCTGGTGAGATGGATGTCCTCATTGTGAAAAAGAACGACAATTCTTACCTACGCTTCAGGAGAAATATGGAGATAAGCTGATTATCCAACAATTTGAAATTTGGAAGGATAAGAAAAATCAAAAACTTATTCAGGAGGTTGTGAAAACTTTTTCTACTCCCGTCAATAGTGTCCCTCTCACTCTTATTTGAGATGCAAAAATAGTGGGCTATGGTAGCGATGAGACCACTGGAAAACAAATCGAGGAGGCGGTTCAATATTGCCTCGCAAATACTTGTACTGACCTGGTCGCTCCAATTCTTGAATCTGGGGCTCAGCAGGAAGTGGAAGAAGTGAAAAAAAATGAAGGAACAACAGGTGATGCAAGCACGCAGGTGTCTGTTCCTTTCTTTGGTACCGTACAGCTCAAGGATTTTTCCCTCCCTCTTGTGACGATTATATTGGGCACACTTGATTGATTTAATCCGTGTGCTATGTGGATACTTATTTTCCTCATCAGTATGCTTATCGGTATGCAGGATCGACGCAAGATGTGGATTATTGGTTTTGCCTTTATTTTTATTTCTGCAATTTCATATTTTCTTTTTATTACTGCATGGCTTCAAGTGATGATTTTTATTTGATTTATCGCGAGTATTCGAGCGGCGATAGGCATTTTTGCTCTTGCTGGTGGCGGATGGAATCTATATTCATATTGGAATACAAGAGATAGCTGATGTGAAATAGTTTCTTCTAAAAAACGAAAAAAAATCTCTCAACAAATTCGGGATATTATCCATGAAAAAAACATGATAATTGCTCTTGTTGGGGTTGCTGTGCTTGCTTTTTCTGTCAATCTTATTGAGCTGCTCTGTTCTGCTGGATTGCCAGTAATCTTCACTCAAATGCTCACAATGAACGATCTCACCACAGTACAACATTATCTCTATATTTTCCTCTACATATTCTTCTTTATGCTCGATGATATGATAGTCTTTATTGTATCAATGCTCACACTCGAGGCATTTGGTATCACGACAAAATACACGAAATATTCACATCTTATTGGTGGACTCTTGATGTTGGTTATCGGTCTTCTCCTAATATTCCGACCAGAGGTTCTCATGTTTGGATAAAAATATGAAAATTGTTTCCCATTATTCTGATATTACTGATTGGTTTTTTCAGACTCTTTGATTACTTTTGCAAAAACAAACAATCGTAACTATTGCTCTCTCTGGAGGGCATTCTCTTGATGGCTGGTATATTTCTGTGATTTGAGAGAGGAGTCGATGGAGGACACTTGATATGAATCGTATTCGATGGTGCCTCGTCGATGAACGAAATGTCTCTCCTGATAATCCAGACCGAAATGATTCTTTTGTGTGGAATAATTTTTTGAAGCCTCTTGGAGTGACTGAGGAAAATTTTTTATGTTTCGGAGCTTCTGTCGATGCACTTGAGTATTCTGACATTATTGGTACCCCTGATATGGCTCTGTTTGGGCTCTGACCTGATGGACATATTGCGTCACTTTTCCCTAACCATCCAGCTCTCTCAGCTCAAGTTGAAGGATATATCCACATTCATGATGCTCCAAAAATGCCAACTGAACGTATCACATTAACCGCTGTAAGTATTCAGGATATTCGACATACTGCCCTTTTTGCTGTCGGAAAAGAGAAACAAGAAGCTCTTAACAAATTTCTCAGTCCAAAAATTTCCTTCACAGAGTGTCCAGCAAAAATACTGACTCCAGATATTATTTTTCAGCAGTAGTTTTCACGGTTGGTTCGAGAAGTTTTGCAAATAACTCAACCGTCGTGCCAGGTAACACATCAACTCTTTTGAGTTCAAGTAGTTTTTCTGCTAGGTTTGTTTTTCCGGTTTGCGTGGTGAAGGCATACTTATATCCCGATGTTTTTATTTGCTCAAGAGTTGCGTAGGTATAGTGTCATTTGGGGTAGATAAAAATACTTATAGAGGTATGGAACCATTTCTCAAGATCTTTCTTACTGTGGTCAATTTGGTAAGGCATATATTCTCTCGGGAGCTCAGAGAGATTTGGATGATGCCATGTGTGACTTGCTATTTCCCAGTTAGCTTTTTGGAGTTCTCGTATATCTCTTCAGAAGAGATAATCTGATTCATCTATTTTTGCGAGAATCAGACCTATAATTCCAGTAAAATTGTATTCTTTCATAATAGGATAAGCCTGCGTAAAGACATCATAGTATCCATCATCAAAGGTAATCATCACTGATTTACACGGCACCCTATCTTCATCAATATCACGAGAAGTAATCACGTTGTATTCATTTTCATAAAGAAATTTCATTTGTGCTCGAAATTCTGATGGAGAAACTGAAATGTTCTGAGCTGCGATATCGAGAGTAGAATATTCTCGAACATGATGATACATCAGTGTAGTAAACTCCGAAGTACGACAGACTGATTCGGTTGTGTTACCACCAAGAGATGTAGGGATAGCTAAGAGAGATGTAAAAAATGCAATAAGGATACTCATAAAAAAACGGCCAATGGTCGAGGAAATAGTGATACTATTTTTGCTCTGATAAATAAAGTATTTTTTGAAATGGTGGAGAGTAGGAGATTCGAACTCCTGGTGGGTTTCCCCACACACGCTTTCCAAGCGTGCGCACTAGGCCACTATGCGAACTCTCCCCGGTACATCATCTGAAGTATAGAGACATTCTCTCTTTTTCAAGTACTTATTTTACTCGTATAACCTTGATTCACTCTTCACCTGATTGTCTCATCAATGGATGATTATTTTGAGATGATGGGGTCTTTTCTGGTGATAGAGCAGAGATGGTTTTGAGTTCATTGAGGTCAATTTCTACTTGCTGTACTTGTGTACGGGGTGTCGCAGAGAGGAGTCCACGGACAACACGATAATTGATTTCATCCATCATTTTGACAAACATCTCGTAACCTCGTTCTTGATAGACAAGAAGTGGTTGTTTTTGGTTGTATCCTTCAAAAGCTACATCTTCTCGAAGCTGAGACATATTTTCAATATGTTCCATCCAGAGCTGATCAATAGAAGCGAGATATATCTCTCGTTGGAATTGGTCAAAGTTCCTGTCTTCGAAGAGTTTTTTGAGTTCACTCTGCTTTTCCTCCCAGAGGCTGACAATAGCTTCTCGAGTGGTATCGAAATCACTTTCTTTGAGAATGATAGATTTATCTAGCATTTCACTCAGTGAATGAGAAAGTTTCTCAAAGTCAGTGTGCCCATCTTCATCGTGTTGCATGAGCATTCGTTCAGCTTCTTCTGAGAATATTTTTTTCATCACAAGAGAAATGTCAGACTGCGTTGTCTCATTTTTTGCAAAATCTTCGAGAAGTTTCTGACGTTTTCCGTAGACAATGAGACGGTGTTGATTGATAACATCATCGTACTCGAGAACATGTTTTCGCATATCGAAATGATGTCATTCTACCTGTTTTTGAATAGCAGTAATTCGTTTTGTAAGTGTTTTACTCTGAATCAGCGGTTCGTCCTCGGGGAGACTCGCAAAGAAAGGAGAATTAAACATTGAGAATAATTTGTCACCTCCGAAGATACGCATGATATCATCGTTTGGAGAGATAAGGAATTGACTCATACCCGGATCACCTTGTCGTCCAGATCGTCCACGGAGCTGATTATCGATACGCCTTGTCTCATGCTTTTCTGTACCAATAATTGCGAGTCATCCAAGCTCTGCTACACCTTCCCCGAGCTTTATGTCTGTTCCTCGTCCAGCCATATTAGTAGCAATAGTGACGGATCCTTTTTGTCCTGCTTTTCCAACGATTTCTGCTTCACGAGCATCCTGCTTCGCGTTGAGGACTTCATGAGGAATCTTCTTTGCTGTGAGCATATCGCTTACAAGTTCAGATTTGGAAACTGAAACTGTACCCACGAGAATAGGCTGTTCTGTTGCATGGATTTTTTCTATTTCCGTGACGATGTAGGCAAACTTTCCTTGTTCATTTTTGAAAAGAAGATCAGCATGATCATCACGAATCATTGGTCGGTTTGTTGGGATTTGTACGACATCGAGACCATAGATTTTTTGGAATTCTTCTTCTTCAGTTTTAGCTGTACCAGTCATACCTGAGAGCTTTTCGTAGAGACGGAAAAAATTTTGATAGGTGATATTGGCGAGTGTTTTACTTTCTTTTTGAATAGTGACATTTTCCTTTGCTTCAAGTGCCTGATGAAGTCCATGACTAAATCGTCGCCCCTCCATAGTACGACCAGTATGTTCATCGATAAGCATCACGTCATTGCCACGTACGAGATAATCTATATCCCGAATATAACACGCTTTAGCCTTGAGAGCATTTTCTATGTGATGAAGATCGTTGTAATGCTCAGAAACAAAGATGCTCTCTATTCCGAGGAGTTTCTCTACTTTTGCTATCCCATCTTCTGTGAGAGCGGTTGTTTTAGTCTTTTCATCGATAGTATAGTCTTCTGTTTTTTGTAACTTGCTTGCCATCTGAGCAAATGTGAGATATTTAGAAGTTGGTTCGTTATCTGGAGAGGAAATAATGAGAGGCGTTCGGGCTTCATCGATGAGGATAGAATCCACTTCATCCACGATAGCAAATGCACGACGAGACATCACCTGATCTGCCAGACTTCGTGCCATATTGTCACGGAGATAATCAAATCCAAGCTCAGTATTTGTGACATAGACTATATCTTTATTGTATTGAGCTTTTTTCTCTGTGGTGAATTGACCATTAGTGACAACCCCGGTTGTCATGCCAAGTGTACCATAAATAATCCCCATTTCTTCAGCATCACGACGAGAGAGATATTCATTAACCGTTACGACATGTACAGGATCACCAGAGAGGGCATTCAGATAGGCTGCAAGCGTTGCTACGAGAGTCTTGCCTTCACCAGTACGCATCTCAGGGATATTGCCACCATTGAGCGTGAGTGCACCGAGAATTTGTACATCAAAGGGAATCATATTCCAAATCTTTGTAGTACCATTTGAAAGTGGAAATTCTTGTCCATAAATAATCTCTGAAGCTCTTCGATGCAGTGCAAGCCCTTCAAATCTCAATGATTGTACCATTTCTTCACGAGCAGCGATATAGGTCTTATGATTTTTCTTCGTGAGGTCAGCCTTTTCTTCAAGAGAAAGAGCTCCATCAGTATCGATATGATCTTGTTCTGTAATAAACGCAAGACGAATCGGTGTAAATCGTTCTTTGAATTCAAGCGTTTTTGCTTGCACAGCTTCGACGGTATCAATAGTTTTTCTATATTCTTCTTCTATTATTTTTACTTTGAGAAGGTCTTTCTTGTAGCGATGGAGGACTTTGATAGTAGGATCGCCGAAAAGGGAAGTGATAATATTCATAGTAAAAAAGGGAGAAAATAAAAGGGCTGCACAGCAAGTTTTATAGCAGTATTTATCCCCTCAGTATAGAGATTTCCGCCTATTTTGAAGCTGAAATAATTGACTTATTTACTATTTTATAAATAAAATATATATTTTCTCTTTTTACTCGACTTTCTCGACTTTTTTCTATACTGTCACCAGTCTATTTTTACTTTTCTCTTGAGATGAAACACAGTTCTGACATTATTGATGAAATCATTCTCGCTGTTATAAAAGATGAGAATATTATTGATAAAACTGCATTCCAAAAGTTGTGTAACAGTATTTATGCCCAGACAAAGCTTGCCAAAACAATTCCGAGTATTGCTTTTATTGAGCGTTATCACGAAATGGTCAGTGACGCGAGGATTTCTCCTTCTCCACGAGCGGAGAGAATATTTCGTAAGCGATGAGTACGGAATCAATCCGGGATTGCTGTTATTTCTCTTTTGACAAAATTTTGGTGATGTCCTGGAAAGTGTATCTATTGTCCTACCTTTGCTGGACTCCCAAAAAGCTATATTCCAGATGAACCAGCGGTCATGCGTGCACAGATGAACGAATTTGATCCAGTAAAACAAGTCTACAATCGGCTTCGAAGTCTGCGTATTACAGGGCATTGTATTGATAAGTGCGATGTACGCATTATCGGAGGTACTTGGTCAGTCTACCCAAAGCTCTATCAGGAGATGTTTGTCAA
>JAYSSG010000046.1:0-19855 GCA_043720655.1 Candidatus Altimarinota bacterium | reverse complement strand
TCTTTTCCGATGCACTCTCGGATATCGATAAATCAATTGCCAATATTTCTTATTTTGTAGCAGCATCAGAAAGTTTACTGGCATCAGAAAAATATGACAAAGGTGAAATCGTCTATCAACCACTTGGTACTCTCCTTGTGATAGCTCCGTGGAATTTCCCCTATAACCAATGACTGAGAAATGTCATACCTCAATTGATGGCGGGAAATGTGGTTCTTTTAAAGCATGCTTCCAATCTCCCTCGTACTTCTCTGGCACTTCAAAAACTCTTCGATGATACTCGATTACCACGGTGAGTTTTTCAATCCCTTCTCATGCAGTGAAAGGATATGGAAATAATTATTTCTGACTCTCGTGTTAGAGGTGTTTCTGCTACGGCAGGAGAGAAGGCTGGTCGCTCGGTAGGCACTCTTGCCGGTAAATATCTCAAACCGACGGTTTTGGAACTCTGAGGTAATGATGCGTGCATCGTATTGCCAGATGCAACGGTCGAGGAATCAGTGTCAATTATTACCAAATGACGGATGGCAAATGGTGGACAAAAATGCAATGCGATTAAGCGACTTATTATTGTTTGAGAAAGACCGGACGTACTCCAGGCACTTATGACATCTTTTGAGTCATTTATACTTGGAGACCCTATGTGTGCCGATACGACTTTGCCACCACTCGTAAATGCTCAAAGTGTCGCTAAAATAGCTCATATCGTCGAAGAATCAATGTCACAAGGGGCGATACTTTTAACTGGTGGAGAAATGATTACGATTGGCGATGTGTCAAAGCCACAATTTTATCTTCCGACGATACTTACCAATGTTTCAAAAAATAATATCGCGTACGATACCGAATTTTTCTGACCGGTTCTTGTCGTCCATACTGCCAATTCAGTGGAGAAAGCTATCGCTCTTGCAAATGACTCTCAGTATGGTCTTGGTTGCGTCGTCATTGGTCATGATGAAATACTTCTTACTCAATGTGCACGAGAGATCCAAGCTGGTAATATCTCATTCAATGCTCCCGTGACAAGCTATTCTCACCTTCCTTATTGAGGTATCAAAGATTCTGGCTACTGACGAGAGCTCTGAGAAGCAGGCATCAAAGCCTTTGTAAATATAAAGACTATCGTTCGATAGAATTTGGTTGACTTGTGTATATAATAAATATGATTATTAGGTAAATAATAATATTTTTTCTATGTCATGAATAGATAAAGATCCGTATGGTATTTTAGAATCCATGCGAGAAAATGGTTCATATGTTGATCATACTCATGTCGTATACAAGGCTTGAACACATGGTACAAAATATCTCGATAAAGATGCACATCTGAGAGAGGCATGAGTCGCTGATCATATCACACAGCTACTTGCAAAGAGAATAGTGCCATCAGCTATTATTATAGCACCAGAAACACGTTCGCAGACAAACTTAGGGAAAGTAGTAGCAAATATTCTAGGTACTGACTGTATCTCAACGAAAAAAGTGAATGATAGACATACTTTTAATCCAGTAGATTTACAAGGATTGAATGCAGGACGTTCAAGAGTTTTGATAGACGATATTTTCAATAATGGTGAAACACTGCGACAGATTTTGGAAGGATTAAAAAGATATTGATTGACTGTTGATGAATGCTATTTTATGGTAGACAGAAATCCAGGAAAATCTTCACAAACTTGAATTCCTATTCATGCATTAGCTACTATTCAGATGGATCAATGGGATGAAGTCGATGTACCAGATGATCTTATCAGGCAGCCCATCAATACACATATTGGCAAAGCTCGAAACTGGGTTCCATCTAAGGGGCAAGAATTAGCGGCTCTTTTTCTTGCTGAGAGATTTGCTAAGCAAGAGCTTGGTTTTTATTTTGATGATGCTCGGAGAGTGGCAGGAACAGAAAATAATTATACTCTTATTGATAACGGATAGGAGGTATTATTTTGCTGATCTCCAGGTCTTTCCAGAGCCGATTTCGACGCTCATCACTATTTCCCACGTGACAATATGTTCCATGATATTTTTCATGGTATCTTCGACGATTTCGATTTCCGTATCAGGACATTCGACGACGATTTCATCATGCACGGTCATGAGAAGTCTGGCTTCGAGTTTTTTTTCTTTGAAGCTTGCTGCGATTTTCACAATCGCATACTTGATGATATCCGCACAGGTTCACTGAATGGGCATATTCATCGCTTCTCGCTTTGCCTGTTCTCGAGCCATGGAATTGTTATCAGAGAGTCATTTGATCGCCCGTCGTCTTCCAAAAAATGTCTCAGCGTACCCAATTCGTTTTGTCTCTGAGACGACATGATCGAAGTATTCTCGTGTGCGAGGATAGAGTGTAAAAAAGGCATTGATAAATTCACCACATTCAGCGGGAGTTTTTTCAATCATCTTCGAAAGTCCAAACGGTGTAATGCCATACATCACGCCAAAGTTGACTGTTTTTGCGAGTTTACGTTCTGCACTGGTGATATCTTCTTTTCAGAGAATGAAGCGAGCCGTCTCGGTATGGAGATCTCGATCATGTCGGAAGACATCGAGCATCACATCATCACCAGAGAGACACGCTAATATTCTGATTTCAATTTGAGAATAGTCAGCCACGACATAGGACCAATCTGGATTTTCGGGGCGAAAAGCACTTTTTATTTCATCACTCCACGGGTCTCCTGCGGGGATGTTTTGGAGGTTGGGGCTATCGCTCGACATACGACCCGTAGAAGCCCCAAGAGAATCATAGGCAGTATGGACACGCCCTGACTCATGATCGATATGTTTTGCGAGTCATTTCACATACGTCCCTAGGAGTTTACTGGCATGTCGGTGAATCAGAATTTGTTTACATATTTCATTTTCTTCCGCAAGCAGTGTGAGCGTTTCTTCATCGACACTCCAGCCTGTTTTGGTTTTACGAATAGGTTTTATTTTCATCACTTCGAAGAGGAGTTTCTGGAGTTGAAGCGGGGAGGCAAGATTTATGGTCGTTTCTCCAGTACTCTCAGCAATATCTGTTTCTATTTTTTTGATGGTTTCTGTGAGCTCTTTTTCGAGTTTTTGGAGAATAGTGTTATCTATGAAAACACCGGTTGATTCCATTACAGCGAGGACGTGAGCGACTCATTCCTCTAGGTCAAGAATGGGGTGACTCATGGTCTCTCGTTCTATGAGCCACATCGAACCAGCCTGTGTCGCGACATCAGCTCAGACTGGGAGTTTCTGCTCACTCATTTGCTCAAAAAAAGCCTCATAAGAGGTATTTCTCATGTGAGGCCAGAAGAGAGCATTTTCGAGTCGTAAATCTCGCATCGGGAAAGTGGTAAAGATTTAGAAACCTTTGGTGATATCGTCGACAAACGCATCCAGTTCTTTCGTCAAATCTTCTGTTGAAGGCTCTTGTTTTTGTGTCTCACTTGGAGTGGTTGGAGTTTTTCCCGGAGTCGGTTTTGGTGTTACAGGATTTTCTTCTGGTGTCACTGCGTCTGGGGTCATAACGTCTGGAGTATCTGTGCTAGGGTCAAGTGGTTTGATGCTGCATGAACCTACCGTTCCTTCTGGTTTGAAATAGCACATTTCTGTGTCTTTGCAATCAGTATCTATCTTGCAAGCAGTATCAGCTCCACGTATCATACCACAGCTGGTGAGTGAGAGAGATATTAGTGCGAGAGGGGCGAGGAGAGAGAGTTTTTTCATAGAAAAAAAAGTACAAAATACAAAGAGCAAGATACAAAATGAAGGGATTATTTGTTCGGAAACGTATAACCTATAATCAGTCATTTTTCAGTGTACTGAGTATACTTGTGAAAAGAAAAAAGCAAAAAATTTTGCAACTCAAGACTTTTTGCTATAATCCCTTCACGCGCTCGTAGCTCAGCTGGAAGAGTACCGGTCTTCGAAACCGATGGTCGTAGGTTCGAACCCTACCGGGCGCACCATATATTACAACCTTAACACTCTTGATTTCCGAAAGGTAAATCAGAGTGTTTTTTTAATTTACCTCACCCACACCCTTTATTCATCGTCCCCTTGGTATATCTCCATCATGGAGTACGGCATCCGAATGGAGAAGTCGCCCTGCTTCTGCCGAGTCTCGAACCTTAGGAGCACTTTGCTCTATCATCTCAGATTCAAATTTTTCTAATACGACTTTCCTAATTCACTCATTTCTCCATTGTGATCCAGGCTTGCATCAGGAGTAAATCTCTCGAGATAATGCAAGCGCATCAAGGAGAGCCCGATTGGCTCATTGCCCCTTAAATGGACTCATAGGATGAGCTGCATCACCGATAAGTGTTGCATTTCCTACATTTTTTAAGTACTCTGCTGTCAATATTTCTCTATCATACACAGGGTATCCTGTTATCTTGGATACTGGAGTGGCTGACAGAATCTGTGAGATTGGGTCATGCCACGGGGTTCGGCGAATCGCCTCCTGTTTGAGCACATCAGACCCCTTGGTGCTCAGTGCACGAGCTTCATCTTCTGGTATTGGGAAACTCAGTTGCCACATCACGGCATCTCGTGAATAGGGCATCATATAGATGCGTTCATGACCATTTACCGTCTGGAATACAGTCTCTCAATCTAATAAAGAACTCTGAGTGGTATCCGCAAGTTCACTCAAAGAACAAATACCCAAGATAACGATAAAACCTGTATAGTGGAGGGGAGTAGTCTCCTCACCAATGAGTAATTCTCGCACCACACTTCGGATACCGTCAGCTCCTACTACCAGATCTGCTTGAGCTTTCTTCAGTTTCCCATCCACTTGAAATGTCAGGTCTACACGTCAGTCATCATTGTGTGAAAAATCCACGAGCTTATGTCACCATTCCAAAGAATGACAGTCCTTCAGTTGTACGAGCAAATCCATTCTGAGCGCTTGACGTGCGATATGCACATTTTTTTGTTTAGTAGTAGTATCACTCTCCGATTTTTCTTCTTTCTTTTTACCCCATTCACCAATTATTTTCCCCTCTGGATTGTGAACAATATGTCTGGTCGTGCGTATCTCGTCTTTGAGTCAAAAAATCCCAAAACCTTCCATCGCCTTATTCGCTTGTTGCAGAGTGAGTCCATATCCCTGAGACCGAGAGTCAAAGCTCTTATCTCGTTCATACAGAGTAAAAGGAATACCTCGATGCAAACATGCCACAGCAAGAGCTACTCAGCTGATACCTCCACCAATAATCGCGATATGTGGATAAGTATCTGTATCGATAGGTGTATTGTGAGGAGAAGGGAGGACCCCAGAGCCCTTACAAGTATCACACTGACCTATGTGCCCATGCGGTCGAAGGGGAGGCTGTCATACTTGTCCCGCTTTTTCGTATCGAAACAATTCTTTTTGATAGAAACGTTGCGCTTTATTGGAGAGTTTTTGTATTTTTTTACCACTCCCATCACACTTGGGACAGATGGTCCAATGGTTTGTCGTAGTGGTTGGTATGGTTCATTTTTTTATACGGGGCATATAGTGATATTTTCAGGTGTCTTCATCGCTATTGTAGTAAAAAATCAACTGCTGACCAGAGCTTATTGGCAAAAAGTGTCGTACATACCAGTTATAGATATACCTCTTGCTTTCCCTTCATAATTATTATAATGCCTTCGTTATCGTATGGACCCATAGCTCAGGGGTTAGAGCAGTCGGCTCATAACCGATTGGTCCCTGGTTCGATCCCAGGTGGGTCCACCATTAAATCTTCAAGAAATTGAAGATTTTTTCTTTTTTTCATATACTGTTTCTATGAAAAAAATATCACCTTCTTCTTTGGTTATTTATCAAACGCCTTCTGGAGCTCTGGAGCTTCGAGGAGATTTTAAAAAAGAGACACTTTGGGCAACACAGGCACAGATCGCTGAGTTGTTTGAAATAGATCGCACAGTAGCTACAAAACATATTAATAATATATTCAAATGAGATGAGGTAAGGAAAAGCAATGTGCAAAAAATGCACATTCCAAATTCTGATAAACCAGTTTCATTTTATTCACTTGATGTCATCCTTTCTGTTGGTTATCGTACGAATTCTAAAAAAGCCATCGCTTTTCGTAAATGGGCAACATCGACACTTCGCCATCATTTAATTGAGGGGTTTACTGTGAACAGAAACCGTATTCAGCAAAATTATACTGCTTTTTTGCAAGCAGTAGAGGATATCAAAAAACTTTTGCCCGCATGAGGACAAGTTGATGCTGAGAGTGTTCTGGAGCTTGTTCAGGCATTTGCTGACACTTGGTTTTCTCTTGATGCCTATGACCGAGATACGCTTGTCTCAGAAGGGGCAACACAACAAGAAGTCATCATCACGGCAGAAGAACTCAAAAATGTATTACTGGAATTTCGTGATGCATTGATCCAAAAAGGTGAAGCAAGTGACTTATTTGGAAGAGAACGTGAGAAGGGAAGTGTGGAGAGTATTGTGGGAAATGTTTTTCAGTCTTTTGACGGACGTGATGTCTATAATACGATTGAAGAAAAAGCGGCACATATTCTGTATTTCATGGTCAAAAATCATCCATTTACGGACGGAAATAAACGAAGTGGTGCCTATACCTTTATCTGGTTTCTCAATCGTACAGGCGTACTCGATAGATCTCGTATCACACCGCCAGCACTGACAGCTCTGACTCTATTTATTGCAGAAAGTGATCCAAAACATAAAGAACGTATGATAGGTCTGGTTTTACAGATCTTGCATAAATAATAATATCAACCTTCAACTCTCAACCATGGGGGGTCCACTATTAAATCTTCAAGAAATTGAAGATTTTTTAATATTTTCTTTGGGATTAATTCTTGTAAAATATGAATATAATCTAAACTTAAATAAACCATGGAAGATGCTATTTTAGTAGATCCTTGCCCTCGTTGCTGAGAAAAACATATTTATTCTATTCCTTTAGAATGACTTTATGAGGGTGTTTTAGTAAATCTTGGATGTACAAATATAACACGATATATTAGACTTCGTAATTTTCATTTTAATGGAATTGCAAATTTTTTAAAACATTGATGATTAGATCTTGATGTACAGCTGGTTTTAAAATATTGAAATTAAAATCTCGAAGTTAAAAAGGAGAGAATCAGTAAAATAGGTAGCTATTTTTTGGTTACAGAAGAATATTCTCTTTTCTTAAATGATATATTTGATTGCTATATCATGTGATATACTTATCCTTTTGTTATCTCCTGTTGTACCCTATTGGAACGAGTTCTAAATATTATGATTTTAAAATTAAAAGATTACCATAAGACAGATAAAAATTATAAAAAATTTTCTAATAATAGCTCGCAGAATTGGGATTTGATGATAAAAGTATTAGGTTCTTGGGGATATATAAATGAAATTCAAACGGGTATATTTAAAAAATTCTTAAGATACAGAAACGAATCTGTTCATTTTAATAAATGTCATCCTTTTAAGAACAAAGAAGATATTATTCTTGAAGACTTTACAAAATTATTTAATGGATTATTTGGTATTTTTGAAAGACGGGATATCATTAAGTCTGTTCCTGGTGAATTTTGGATACGTCCTGATATGATGGGTAATCCTTTTGTAAAAGAATTTTTTATTCCAAGTGGATACCAGAGTGCATATATGGGCAATATTTTTGATGACTTGTATTCTGAAGAATCAGTAAAGCCTTGAAAACTTTCCGAAGAAGAGTTTTTTTCTTTAAGGAATGAGCATGGTGAAAAACAGCAGAATAAAGAGATAATAATAAAACCTTGTCACTTATATTGATATAATGTTTCTTTTAGAATAATTTAGTTTTTCAAGCACAATTATATGCAAACCCTCCAAAAAGTCTGATGAATCCTCAAACTAAGCGATGGTAAAATACTTATTTTCCAGGAGTTTTCTCAGAAAAGAAATGGGTACTTTTGGAATATTGTGAAATGAACAGTAGAAGAGAAGGATAAAACTCCTTACGATACATTGGCACGAGAGATATTTGAAGAAACAGCTTTATCGGATGTGATTTTGTGACAACTCTTTGATACTTTTCCACAGATTAATAGTAATACTGCGACACTTCTCTCGATCTATATGGTTGACGTGTTAGGCGATGGTTCTGATGTGAGCAATAAAAATATGATGGACGATGAATCTATTAGAGAATATCGCTGGATAGATCGAGATGCTTTTGAAACAATCCCAAAAGAGGACTTTATAGATGAGAGAATATTCAAGATTCTTGAGAGGTATTTTGAACTTTCTGGAATTTCTGGATAGTTCAAAAATTAGTTCCGTACATGCCCTTGCAAATCATGAAAATTGGATAAGCTGTTTTTGCCAAGACAGTTACATTTCTTTTCGTTCCATTTTTTACCCAAGATACTCATCGAATCTAGTATAGGGCGGCCGCAAACCGCTCCGTCCCTTTCAGATTTGACGCAAGTCTTTTGTGTAAAGAACGAGAATGAAGCTGTCTTGGCGACAATTCATGAAAGCGCGTTTCGACCGCCCTTTTTTGTACTCTGTCGCCAAGACGGTTTCTTCTCACAAACATCAAAGATTTTCTTGGTATTTACACTTTGTAAGTACCTTTTTTATGCCCACAAAATCTTCGAACAAAAATCTCCATAAGGCTAATCAAGCCAAAAAAGATGAGTTTTATACTCAGTTGGTTGATATTGAAAAAGAGTTAAAACACTACAAAGAACAATTTAACGGCAAGGTGGTGTATTGCAATTGTGACGATCCATTTGAAAGTAATTTTTTCAAATATTTTGCTTCAAATTTTAATGCACTTGGATTAAAAAGACTCATTGCAACGAGCTATAAACCATCACCAATTGCAAATACACAATTAGGACTTTTTGGTGAAGACATAACTCTTTCATCTCACAAAGGTCGCCCCAAAGTTAATGCCAACAAATTTATTATCAACGAAGTGAATGATTTAGATGGTGATGGGGCGTTTGATTTACGTGATATTGCGGAGCAACTCAAGGCGAATAAAAGTAATGAATGGTCTCCAATGGAGGGCGATGGAGATTTCCGAAGTCCTGAAAGTATAGAACTTTTAAAACAAGCAGACATTGTTGTGACAAATCCACCATTTTCATTGTTCAGAGAATATGTTGCTCAGTTATTTGAGTATGAAAAGTTTTTTTTGATTCTAGGAGATCAAAATGCTATCACCTATAAAGAAACTTTTAAATTAATTAAGGAGGATAAATTATGGCTTGGTTATGACAATGGTGGCACAAAATGGTTCCAAGTTCCAATGAATTACGATATTTCAACAGAAACAAGAAAAAAGATTGAGAATGGAATCAAGTACTTTAGTATGGGTCGAATTGTTTGGTTTACAAATTTGGATACTATAAAACGATATCAAGAGATTACATTGTATAAGAAATATACTCCTCAAGAACATTTAAGTTATACAAACTATGAAGCAATAAATGTAGATAAAGTAAGTGATATACCTATGGATTATGAGGGAGTTATGGGCGTACCAATAACCTTTTTGGATAAATATAATCCAAATCAATTTCAAATCATAGGGCAAACACACAGTGGGGATACTTCTTCAGAAGTTGAAGAATTAAGAAAAGATTCTGAGAGAAAACATCGTGGGATTGTTATTGGACAAGATAAAGAAAAATACGCTCGAATTTTAATTAAAAATAAAAAACTACAAAAATAATATGAAAATAGAACTAAATAAAATAAAAATTGCAGAAGTTGTAAAAGGCTACAAAGATAGTGCCGAAGAAGGCGTATCTGCCTTTGGTGGTAAGTTGGATATTCGTCCGAAATATCAAAGAGAGTTTGTGTATAGCGGAAAACAACGTGACGAAGTCATTAAGACTATCAAAAATGGTTTTCCACTGAATGTTATGTATTGGGTAAAAAAAGAGGATGGAAATTTTGAGGTACTTGATGGACAACAGCGAACTATCAGTATTGCTCAATTTGTGAACGGCGATTTTTCTATTGAATTCAATGGAAGAATTGCTATGTTTCATAATTTGACAAAAGAAGAACAAGAGCAAATTCTGGCTTATGAACTCATGGTTTATCACTGTGAAGGAAATGATAAGGAAAAACTTGATTGGTTTAAAATCATTAATATTGCTGGCGAAAAACTCACCGATCAAGAATTGAGAAATGCGGTCTATACAGGTCCTTGGCTCTCTGATGCAAAATTAAAATTTAGTAAATCGAATTGTGCAGCGTATTTGCTTGCAAATGATGGTGGAGCTTTGCTTACGGGTTCACCAATCCGACAAGAGTATCTTGAAACAGGATTATCTTGGATAAATAATGAAGCAATAGGAGAATATATGGCAGAACATCAACATGATCAGAATTCAGATGAGTTATGGCAATATTTTCAAAACGTGATTCACTGGGTACGAAAAATTTTTCCAAATTACCGTAGAGAGATGAAATGAGTTGATTTTTGAAAACTGTATAAAGACCTGAAAGATAAAAAATTTGATGCGAAAATACTCGAAGACGATATCAAAATACTGATGCAGGATGAGGATGTAACCAAAAAATCTGGTATTTATGAATATGTTTTAAACAACAACGAGAGGGCTCTGAGTATTCGTGCATATACCGACAGGCACAAACGAGAAGCGTATGAGAGACAAGACGGTATTTGTACCAAATGTCGTGGACAGTTTGATATCGGAGAAATGGAGGCAGATCATATCACTCCTTGGCATGAATGAGGCAAGACAATACCAGAAAATTGTCAGATGTTGTGCAAGAATTGTAATCGTACGAAATCGGGGAAGTAAATTTGTAAGAAATTTTTACAAGTTCAAAAGCAATATGCAGAAAATGCATATTGCATGAGTACGTGCAAAATTTGCACATACTAAACTTGTAAAAATGAGTATGTTCCATTTTGGAACACAGTGCATTATTCAATAATTTCAAAAAACATATTCTCTTCCGGAAAATCCAGGGTTTCGAGTGATTCTTTGAAGGCTCTGATTTGTGATCTGAGAAGGTCGAGCTTTTCTGGTATATAGTCAAAGTAGAGACGATTGACGGTAGCTCATGGAGCATCTTCTACGAAGTCGAGAGCGCCTCGTACCAGCGTGCGAGATTCGCCGATTCCATCCCAGAGGAGCTTGTAAAAATAGAGTTGTCGCTCGTAGTCTGCGAGTTGTTCGGTAGATTTTTTTGCTTTACCTGTTTTAAAGTCGATGACTTGAGCATTGTTGTCTGATAGATATTCGATACGGTCAAGAGCTCCAGTAATAGGCATACCTTCGACGATGACTTTTTTCCATCAAAATTTTTCTTCAACCCTTGCTTTTTCTAGGAGAGGGCAGTCACTTTTTGACAGATAGTCTTCAAGTGTTTTGATAGTCAAAATCAGGAATTCATCTTGTTCTCTTTTCGTCAGGATTTCATGAAATAGTACTTTTCACACGGCTTCATGCCAGAGATCGGGAGAGGGGAGTGTACCATGATCATTTACATATTGACCAATAAATGAGAGTCCTGCATGGACAGCGGTACCAAATGAGGCACTCGGCATCTTACCAGAGGGCTGACGAACGAGATATTTCTCCATAAACTGCCGGGGAGAGGCGAGCCAGGTATTGAGTGCCGTCACAGAGAGAGTGTATTTCTTCGCTCGTTGCTCCAGCTCTGCTCGTGTCGCTGCGAGCCAATCAATCGGCGGTACTGGTGCCGTCGTCATCACACTAATCGTCTCAATATTGTCGACGAGGGGGAGGAGAATTGTTTGTTCTTCGGGTATTTCTGACGCAAAAGTGGAAGGCTTACTTCTCATATCATCATTGTCGGTGGCACAGATCGTGAGGTAGCGCTTGGCACGCGTCATTGCCACATACCAGAGTCGGCGTTCTTCTTCGAGCTTGAGGTCTTTCTTTTCTTCTTTGGTGAGGAGTTCTTTGTCAAAGAGAGAAACAGTGATATTGAGCTTGGAGGGGTCACGAGAGGATTCCCAGTTTCCGCTCGTCGCATTGAAGATATATACGGCTTCGAATTCGAGTCACTTACTTCCGTGAGCGGTCATCAGCTCCACGGCGTCACTTTGTGTGCGGATGGGCTGAGTCATAGGGGAGAGGCCATAGTGGTCGAGATCTTCCATATAGGTGATGAAATCACTGATACTGTATTCGGGATGGAGGTAGGCGATATTTTTGATCTCATCAAAGAAACTATTGAGGACTGAGAGGCGCTCGATTCGATCTTCTTGAGCGAGAACATATTCTCGGTATCTCGAGACTTCTAGGAACTCTTCAAAAAATTGCACGAGAGTTTTATTCGCTGAGAGTTTTTCAAAGCTGATAAGTTTTTGTACGACTGCAGTGATAAACATATCATTGTCTGCGAGAAATGCTTCAAAGAGATTACTTCTGAGGATACGATCTTGTGCTTTGGCTTTGTTTTGTAATCGGAGAAGATGACCGATATCCATTTGCCAAAAATCAAACAGCATGACTTCCCAGAAGAGATCATTGCGGTGCATATTCCCGATAAGCATGAGAGTCTTCATGAGTTTCTGTGCTTCTGGATGATGGAGAAGATTTTCACCTTTTTGTTTATGAAAGGGGACACTCTCTCGGCGCATCACTTCTATGAGATGAACAGGGTTCGCATTTTTTCGATAAATAATCGCTATTTGAGACCAGGGAATACCTGCAGTGTGTTTTGTTTTGATGTCAGCAATCAGGGTCGCGATTTCAATCGCTGGATCAGGTGCTTTTATCAGGAAAATAGGCTCTTCTGTGATGTCGGCTCTAGCTTGAAGTGATTTATCGAGCTCGAGAGCTTTTTCAAGAGATTGAGTATTTTCTCGAATCACCGCACGAGAGCTATCGAGGATAGTTTGTGTCGAGCGATAATTTTCAACCAGCGTGATGATTTTCAAGTCTTGCACTCGATATTTGTCACAGAAATTGAGGACATTTTCCATCACGGCTCCTTGAAAGCGGTAGATAGACTGTTCATCGTCTCCGACTACGAGAATATTGGGTTGTTCTTGCTCGTTCATGATGCCATCCACAATACTGGCTTGGAGACTATTGGTATCCTGGAATTCATCCACCATGATATATTGATACTGTTCACGAAGGAGCGTCGCAAAGTGAGTATTTGTAACTATCTGGTCGCGCACCATCATGATCATATCGTCATAATCATACCAGCCCTCAGCGATGAGTGCATCTTCATACTGACGATAGATGTAGGAAAGTTCTCGCTGTCTAAAAATACGCTTTTCGGCTTCAGCATATTCCGCTTTTTTTTCACCTTTCTTTCACCATTTTGTGTCTTTTTTGTAGTGAAGGTCTTCATTGTTTGGGAGGTCTGCAATCGCTTCATCTAGTTTCACACGAAATGACTCAGGAGAGACTCATTCACGCTTCAATTGTCCCACGATTTTTATCACGTCGAGCATATAAAGCTCTGGATCATGACGAGGCTTGAGATATTCCCATGGTCACTCAATGAGGAGTTTACCAACCAACCGACGAGCATCCAGCTCTTCGAGCATTTTCATTCCACGAGAACGGGCAAATAGTTCTGGATATTCTTCGTCAATAAGTCATTTGCAAAAACCATGAAAAGTCGAAATATTTACTCGAAGTGCATCACTTCCGATAAAGCTTTTGAGACGATCTCGCATGGCATAGGATCCTGCTTCTGTATACGTGAGAGCCAGGATATTGCGAGGTGAGCTATCAGTCTTGGTGAGTATATTGGCTATTCGGAGGGTCAGGAGCTGAGTCTTACCAGTTCCAGGTCATGCGATCACAGCGACGGGTCAATAAATACTGTCTACTGCTTGCTTTTGAGCAGTATTGAGTCGGGAGTAGGCGAGTTCAAAAGGATTCATAGATACGCTTTAGTATAGGTAATATACGAGAAAATCTATCTTTTTTCCAGATTTTTTATGAGAGAAAGAGATATTTCTTTGTCAATGCATTTTCTTCACCTAATAAGTATCGAAGACGCCCTCTGGACGAGTCGTTGGAGTGGTACCTGTTTCGCCAATAAAATCATTTGGAATGAGTATCAAGAGATACCCGAGAATAGTAGTCAGTATGAGGGCTCCTGTGAGGATTTTAGACACAATAGGGATATATTTACTGAGCTGCATAAAGCGTTTCAATTGCAAAAAGATCACTCCAAAAAATATCCAAGTAGCAATAGAGATGCATGTAAAGTAGATGAGAGACCAGATTTGTATTGACGTCATAGTTTTACTCTTATTATAGACGGGTTTATTTTAGTGCAACCTTTTCGTGAAAAAGCTTGCATTTGCTCCAAACATGCGGTACAATGTCTCTGTAAATATTCTCTTATGGCTACTCTACAACAAGGAAAAACAACGTTTACGATCCTCGATGAGCTTCAGACAAACCATCCAGAGCTTATTAAGCTCGTTCTCGCAACAGAATCAATGGATGACAGTGAACGACAATATTGGTTTGATATTCTTCCTTCAATGAATGAAGATCAGGTCAAGAGGCTCTATGATATCCTCGAGACAGAAAAGAAAAAACTCGATGAATTGGAACAAAAATACCAGAAAGAAATCGAATCACTCAATACAAAACACACCAGTGAGTGGCAAGGTCTTGAGATGAAGAAGCAAAAAGAAGCTATTGCTGCGAAAGAAGCTGCTGACACGAATACAAAACAAGAAGATGCTACTGCTGTACTTGGGAATTGGTAATTAAACGCAATTTTTAATTGGAAATATTTTTCCCTCTTTTACCTCGAGAAGTCCGAAGGTATTTTCATTATATTTCACAAAATATTTCCCTTCTTCTACTCGTGTGTATTGGAGCGGTTTACTCCCTGTTTTGAGGTGATTTCTTTCTTCATCTGTAAGCTCTATAACTGGAATATCTGGAAAGAGCTCTTCATGTGAAAAAGGTGCATAAAAAATATCATTATGCTGTATCCATTCTCTCGGCGTATCGAGAAAGATATGTCACAGTGATATTCTCTCGAGTTTTTCCAGGTAGCCTCCTGTTCCGAGAAATTCTCACATATCACGAGCTATAGAGCGAATATAAGTGCCGTGAGAGACGGTGATTTCACATTCGATTCTTGGCCATATGTAGGAGAGGATTTTGAATTCGTGAATTGTGCGTGGTTTTGCCTCGAGTTTTAAATCGGTTTCTCCATTTCGCACTCGTTCATACGATCTCTTACCGTCAATCCAGATGGCGCTATAGAGAGGTGGAGTCTGTAATATATCTCCAGAGAAATATTTTTGTATAATTTTTTCGAGTTTTTCAATACTAATATCTTGGATGACATTTTCTGTAACCGGTATTTCTGAGATTGGTTTCTCGAGATCATACGATTCAGTCGTCCCGTCGAGACGAATAGTGGTTCTGTAGGTTTTTTGAAAATGTTCAATCAGAGGAAATAGGCGAGGGGAGCCTTCCGTTCCGACAATCATCAGACCGCTTGCCAGAGGGTCGAGCGTTCCCGCAAAGCCAATTTTTTTGACATTAATAACTCGTTTGAGGATTTTGACAACGAGATTACTGGTGATTCAGAGAGGTTTCTTAACGATATACAACATAATTTGATTATCATAAAAAATTTGAAATACCCAAAATTTTCTTATAATCGCCTCATGTGTGTGCGGGGGTAGCTTAAATGAGTGAGAGCACTAAGGCTTCAACCCTTGGAGGTACCAGTTCGAACCTGGCCCCCCGCTCCATACATACACATGCAGACATAGCTCAATTGGCTAGAGCGCCGCCTTGCCATGGCGGAGGTTGTGGGTTCGAGTCCCATTGTCTGCTCCAATAAAGAATTAACTATCAATGGGATGAGAATCCGAAGTCGAAAAGCAAATTTTTTTGCTTTGAGATGAGGAGAGCCGGCGCACGGCGGAGAGTGCTGAGTCTCAAGATATGCTCTTGGGATTTTTTTATATTCTTTTGAAATTCTCGGAGATTCTCTATACTCTTTCTAAATTCTGCATCCGTTTCCCTTATGAAATGTCCTCGTTGTAAAAATCTTGAAACTCGTGTTATCGATTCTCGTCTCTCAGAGGATGGTCTCTCTATTCGTCGTCGCCGTGAATGTGAGTCTTGCCAGGCTCGATTTACGACGTTTGAACGTATGGAATTTGTAAACTTTCTCGTGACAAAATCATCTGGAAAAAAAGAACTCTACAATCGGTCAAAAATAGAAACAAGTATTCTCAAGGCTTGTAATAAGCGAAATATTCCGCAAGAAAAAATAGAGGCTATGCTCAATACCCTCGAAGTAGAGTGGGCTGAAAATAAAACTGGAGTCACCAGTAAGCGCATTGGAAAAGATGTTCTTCATAAGCTCAAAGACGTAGATGAAGTATCTTGTCTCAGATTTGCTTCTGTCTATAATCATTTTGAGAGTCATGGGGATTTTGTGAAATTTATTATTGAAGAATTCGAAGAATGATCACCGTCGTAGACATCAACAGTATTCCCCTTCTCCAGCCTCTTATTTCGGAGGTTCTTTTTTCTAAAATTGAGACGAATCTCTTAGTAGGAAAGAAAGTACTACTCTCACTCAATAGAAAAGGCGCCATGAGTACACTCTTGTGCCGAGATTGCGGTTGGGTGGCTCGATGTCCTGCATGTGACCTTTTGATGCGTGTGCATCATACTCCAGAGAATTTTCTTCTATGTCATTTTTGTGAAGCGAGGTCTTCACTTCCATGACAATGCCCAAAGTGCTCTAGTTATAATCTCATACAAAGTGGTGCCCGTGTACAAGCGGTGGAAGAAGGTATTGCAAAGCTATTTCCTAACGCAAAGAGGCTCTTGATTGAGTGAAATGTCCAAAATCTGTCTCAGAAAAGTCTCGATGATAATGAGATTTTTATTGGCACACAAAAAATTACTTCTCTTCCTATTCAAAACTTGTGACTCGCTGCTTTCTTGCTCCTAGAAGCAGACATCGCAGTACCAGTCTATGACATCGAAGAAGAGATTTATGGGCAGGTACGCTACTTTGCCTCGCGAGCAGATGAAGTCGTTATACAGACTCGTTCGCCAAAGCTCTGAATTATTCAAGAACTTACACAAGCTAATTTTCGAACTTTTTATCAGAGAATTATTCAAGAAAGAAAACAATTCCGACTTCCTCCATTTCAAGAAATGGTGGCTATTTATGTCAAAGAAAAGCAAGAATCTACCCTCAAACAAAGAGTTGCAACACTCGCTTCTATGCTTATTTCTGGGGCATCGAACACGGATACAAGTATTACCTATGACCATCTTCTGGTTGAGCGAAGAGGAGGTGATTATTATCAAAAAATTGTGATAAAATCACCTGATATGCTTCAGTTTTTAGAGCCTTTTCGATCTTCTCTCGTGCAGGGGAGGGGGATAGAAGTAGAGTGGCTTTAAAATAAATACAGAGTACAAAATACAAAGTACAAAATTGGCACTCTCAACATGAAATTTTTATTTTGAAAAAGAGGGAAGTGCTACAATATATTTTCCAACTATGTCTCACTTCGGTACATAGTAAATTGCATTTTCTTCACAAGAAATAGCATCCAGGCATCCACGAGAATCGCGGGAATTTTCTCTATTATCACCGAGGACAAAATAGGTATTTTCTGGTACTTGGTACATTGTTTCATTCGTATTGATACAACTTCATGGAACACAGGTTCGAAGATTTGGATTTAAATATTTTTCAGAGATAAGAGTATTATCTGCATAGATTTTTCCTTCTTTGATGGTGATAGTTTCTCAGCTCAGGCCAAGTATTCTTTTTATTCGTATTTCACCACTATATTTATACACCACAATATCACTTCTTGAGAGAGAAAACAGTCGAGGAGAGAGCGTATCTGTGAGTATGATAGTATTATTTGTGAGTTTTTGATCCATAGAATCTCCTGAAATTCTATAGGGACGAATAAATAAGATTGTGTACAGGATTACACAGCTAAGTAGGAAAAATCAGAAGAATTTCAAAGATTGTTTCATAACTATTGAAGCTCAGAATAGGTATGCATGTTGAGGATATTTTTACCTCTCCAAGGAATCACTTGTTTCATAGTTCCGAGGACTGGAGGCGCTGCGAGGATCCTCTCAAACATATCGAAGTGGCCAAGAGCATATCCTACACGTCCAGAAATCGATGCTTGTGGAATAAACCGAATATCATCCCCAAGAGCACATTCACCAAAGCATTGCCGTGAATCGAGAGAATAAGGACGATTATCTCCCATAAGGAAATAATGTCATTTTGGTACACTAAATGTCACAGGATCTGAATAGCAATCTATATCAATACAAGTATTTCCAAAGTTACTTCCAAGATACACCGATTCGTCAACTTTGACAAAAGTATCAGGTTTTTCCGCTGTTGCGATAAAGACAAATTTATCTTCAATTTTTATTTTATCACCAGGAAGCCCCATAACTCTTTTAATAAGGTATTTTTTGTCTGGACCAATACGGGGAGAAAATACGACAACATCACCACGTTTTGGTGTTGTGATACGATAGGTCATTTTATCAACAAGAATAAACTCTCCGTCGCCATATTGGCCATTAGCATTTTTTATGACGTTTCCTCCATGAAACGTCTTTTCCATAGACGGGCCAATAATCTGAAAAGGAGAGATAATGTAGAGACGAATAAAGAAAACAATCGATATGACAAAGAGGATATCCAAAAAAGAATCAATGCCAATATATTTCTGTCTTGGATAGGTATGAAGGGGATCTCTGTCATGATTGAATAGAAGAATACATATAACAGCTATAATTCCGAAAAAAGTGAGAAGAACCCGATATCTCATATCGATATCATAAATAGACCAAATTCCTACAATAGATAAAATCACTACACCATAAAAGAAGACTTGATCAGCCACCGACATTCTACCATTATAGAGAAAAGTCTCTGTATCTTTTTTGAATCACATGAGTGCCAGAGGTGGACAGACTACTGCGAGTAGACCAATAACACCACTATATTGGAGTGTACGAGCTCTCTTTGTCATAATGGCGGTGAGTACCCAGAAGGCAATGATAATTCCAAGTATAGAAACGATATACTGTGCAATAAATCCTATATCTACACCAGATCCAATGAGTTTCCAATTTTGTGGTTGTGTGAGTGCATCCAGAGAAACGACTGCAAGAAGATACCCATAGATTATTCCATAGATAAAATCGGCTCGTCCTATTTTTCCTCTGTACGAAAATAACAGTTTTGTGAGAATATTCATAGAGTGGATTATAGAGAGTTTTTTGAGAGTGCAAAAAACTTCTCCTCTGTTTGTATTGAAAAAGACTGAATACAGTTATACTACACTACAGTTTATTATCAAATTATGAACATTATTATTGGAACAAAAAATGCTGGGAAAATAGCAGCAGTACAAAAAAGTATAGAGGAGTACTTTTTTCTAAAAGATGCTACACTTGATTCTTGTGATGTGGATTCAGGCGTTGCTGCACAACCTATAGGACTTGAAATGATTGTTTCAGGAGCCAAAAATAGAGCATTGTCATCGTTTGAAACAGGAAAATATGATCTTGCTTTTGGTATTGAATCAGGTATTTTCCCTGTTCCGTATACAAAATCAGGCTATATGGATACGAGTTGTTGCGTTATCTATGATGGAGATAATTATCATATAGGTTTTTCATCGTGTTTTGAATATCCAAAAAAGATGATAGAAAGTATCATGAATGATGGGAAAGAAATATCTGAGATAGCCGTCGATATGGGTTTTGCCGAGCATCGTGATTTTCGTCAATGACTCTGAATGGTTTGAGTCCTTACAAAGAGTCGTGTTACAAGAATCAATTATACCTATCAGTCGGTACAAATGGCATTGCTTCACTT
>JAYSSG010000045.1:0-6819 GCA_043720655.1 Candidatus Altimarinota bacterium | reverse complement strand
TAGCAATTCTATCTTCGAGATTTGGGAGATTGATAGTGACTTTTCTATCAAATCGTCCTGGTCGAAGGAGTGCCTTATCCAGGACATCAGCACGGTTGGTCGCACCCATGATGATAACATTTGTTTCATTATCAAATCCATCCATTTCTGTCAAAATCTGATTGAGGGTTTGTTCTCGCTCATCATGTCCACCACCAAATCCTGTTGATCGCTTCTTACCGATAGCATCGATTTCGTCTATAAAGATAATCGCTGGAGCATTTGATTTTGCTTCTGCAAACAGATCACGGACACGAGCGGCACCGACACCGACAAACATCTCGACAAATTCTGAACCAGAGATAGAGAAAAATGGAACACCAGCTTCCCCTGCTACTGCACGAGCCAAAAGTGTCTTACCCGTACCTGGAGGTCATACCATGAGGACACCTCGTGGAATTTTTGCTCAAAGTTTTTGATATTTTTTTGGATTTTTGAGGAAATCGACGAATTCTTGTAGGTCTTGTTTTTCCTCAAGTGACCCAGCCACATCCGTAAACATGATTTTACCTTTTTGTGGTTCGTAGCGCTTTGCTTTATTCTTGATGAAACCCATTGGTCCACCCCCAGCCGACATCATTTTTCCCATCAAGAGAATGAAGATGACAAGAAAAAGAACACTTCCAACAATGGTCGGAGCAAGATCAGCCCAGAAATGAAGTGATGTAGTATCTTTGACAGAAATCTTGGTCGTTCCAGGACTATCAATATCGATACCAATATCTTTGAGTCTATCATTGAGTGGAAGAGTTGCTTTCTCTTTTTTTGAGAGATCAGCCGCCGGAATAAGAGAAAATATCGGTACTGGACTAGGGACTATGACAGCTCCTGAATCGAGAAGAGTAGCAGTCACGGTCTGATCTCGAACTTCTATTGCAGAATACTTCCCTTCTTTATGAGACTGAACAAGTTCTGAAATAGTGACGTCAGTGACTTGTGAATCATTTTGAAAAATAAAAAACGCACCTCAGAAAAGGAGAGAAATAATGAGGAGACCAAGAAGAGCCGTATAGCTCTGTTTCATAGGTTTTTTTCCAGAAGATTTTCCACCTGGAGTACCAGCGGAAGAGGTCTCAAGTTGTTTCTTTTTAACACCATCAGAAAATTCGAATTTTTTTTGTGCCATAAGAAGTGAAAAATGAAATAAATAACGTACAGGCAGTATATAGAAAAGTTTTTATTTGCAAAAAAACTCCACTTGATACAATCTCTATAAAACGTAATAATAATCATGCAAGCTATCATCCTCGCAGGCGGGTATGGAACTCGTCTTTATCCCTTGACTCTCAACGCTCCAAAACCGATGGTGCCTGTATGAGGTCGACCTATGGTGGATTATCTAGTAGAGAAAATAGATGCTCTTGGACAATTTTCACAGATTTTTATCGTGACGAATGATAAATTTGCTCATGTCTTTGACCTCTGGAAAAGTGAAAAAAAGAGACACGATATTGTCATCATAAACGACGGGACAACATCCGCAGAGAATCGACTTGGATCACTCTGAGATATACAATTTGTGCTAGATAATTATACAATAGATGAAGACGTGATGATTTTAGGAGGAGATAATTTTTTCGAAGACAATCTCGAGGCTTTGCTTGAAATTTTTTCCTCACAGTGAGATGTCGTGGGTTTGTATGATACGCAGAGTTTAGAAGCCTCAAAACAATTGAGCAATCTCATATTAGATAACCATAATACCATTCTCAGTTTTGTTGAAAAACCAGAAAACCCTACATCAACACTGTGTGCTACTCTGATTTATTGTTTTCAAAATTCGACTCTTTGACAGATAAAGACCGTTATTAAATCCTGAAAATCTGACAGAGCCTGAGATCTTATTGCTCATATTTGCACCGTACAAAAAATCCAAGGACATACCCTAAAAGGAAAGTGGTTTGATATAGGATCTATCGCTCAACTAGAGGATGCAGAAAAATGGATCCAGACTAGAGAAGAGAACTCTTCCACTTCTCGGGATTAAGTGCCGAAAGGCGAACTATCTGAGGGGTCAAGTTATGTTTTTTGAGAAATATTTCCAATTTTTCATTATTAAAAGAGCTTTGATCATATCAAAAACAGAGGATATCTGGCTTGTGAGAGAGAATAACTTGATAAGGATCTGAGAGAGATCAAAGTACAGCTGTATCAGAAATGTAGGAATCAAGAATATTTTGAACTCGAAGAGCTTCCAGATCTCGAGGTTTCTTTCATTTTATTTTCTCGACCGTTATATCACGAGCGACGACCGTTATGAGACTTTCTCAGAGCTTCTTTGCTTCTCTCAAATAATACTCATGACCAGGATGAAATCTATCAAATGTCCCAAAAGTCATTACCAGCATATCTATTGATGGTGTGATTTTGCTTTTTGTATATCCATTGCTGCATGTCCTGATAATTTTTTCTCAGTCACGATTTCTTTTTTATATTCAGCATCGAGTTTGAGAAATTCTTCTTCAAATATTTTTTCAAAAAGTGTCTTCTGTGGACGAATAAGAAGGTATATAAAAATACCAAGCGGTGTCAAAAAGAGCACAATAAGAATACAGAAAACCTGAAGTATTATAGAGCGAGTGCGGTTATTAATATCCTTTGCAACCCACACCACAATACAGAACCAGATAATAAACACATAAAGTACAACTCATCGAAGTATCATATTGATATCGAGTTGAGCAAGAGAGGCAAAAGAGTTTGGATTCATATGGTTCAATTATAAGAAAATTGTTTCAATCGCAAATGAATTAAAAAGTTTTTACTTTGAAGAAATATGTATACAATTTGATTTTAATGAAGTACAAAGAAATATATCTTTTCTGTCGAAAATATGTAGCTCGTTGTATTTTTTTCTTTTTATCTCCTATTCTAGGAGATTTTTTTAACCATTTTTGCTATGCCTCATATAGCATACAACGAGGAATATCTTCTCTATAATCCTAGCGTCTTAGTTGAAAGTGAAAGAAAAAAATTTATTATACGAGAGGTTTCTGCGGCTACATTTGAAATACTTCAAAATCTTCCATCAAAAGCATTTGAATTAGGAACAAATGTACATAAATTAGTAGAATGATTGATTCAGATAAAACCGATGAAAGAAGGCTCTTAAAAACTATTTTCTTTTCTCCATTGTTTGATTTTCTTTGGATCACCACAAAGGAGAATATCAGGCACCTTATATCCCATAAAATCACTCGGCCGTGTATACTGTGGATATTCTGTTTTTCATTCAAGAGCTTCTGAAAAGGATTCTTCTCGGAGAGAATCATCATTTCATACGACTCATGGGATAAGTCTAACCAGAGCATCAAGAAATACCATCGTCGCCAATTCCCCGCTACTGACGACGAAGTCACCAATAGAGTATTGCTCAAAATCAAACATTTCAAAGATACGATGATCTACTCATTCATAGTGTCCACAGAGAATAATAAAATCTTCACTAGAAAGCTCTTGTGAGAGTTGTTCAATTTTTGGTTGTCGAAGTCTCTCACCACGAGGTCCTAGATATATTTTTCGCACGGTTTTTCCGAGCTCTCTTTCAATACTCGAGATAGCTCGATACATAGGCTCTATCTCTATGAGAGCACCTGCTCATCCGCCATAAGGCTTATCATCGACACGATGCTGCGCCTGTAAAGAAAAATCCCCAAGGTTATAAAACTTCGGGGAAAAAAGATTTTTTTCTTGAGCAATACGCATGATACTCGTATCAAAATAACTCAAAAAACTCGCAGGAAAATTGGCAACAATATGAGAACGCATCGACTAAATTATCAAGGAATACAGATAGAGAACAGCGACAAATACTAATACGAGAATAAGGGTGATAATGGTAGAAGACATTTCTTTTACTTCTTCTTCTAGGGGCTCTACTTCGTCTTTTTCAATCTGAGCAATAATTGCTTTTTTTGAGATCTCTTTTTTTGGTGTTGTTTTTTTAGGTGTTTCTTTTTTTGGTACAGGAGCTTTTGTAGTAACAGTAGGTATTTTAGGAGTACTTTTTGGTGCCGCTTTCTTTGCGGTTTTTTTCTTAGGAGCTGTCACTACTTCTTTCTTTGTCGCAGGAGTCTTTTTTGCTGGTACTAGTTTTTTGACGACTTTTTGATCAACTGGTGCCACTTTTGTTATCAATGTTTTTTTAGTAACTTTTTTTACAGAAGACTCAGTTTTTTTAGCTGGAGTCTTTTTTGCAGTAGAAGAGGTTTTCTTCTGAGAAGTTTTTACCATAGAAAAATAAAGAAATAAATACGAGAGATAGAGTACATATTCTCAGCTCTTTTCAAGATGAGTTGGGTGATAAAATCTTTATCTTTAGAGAAAAACAGTATAAAATATATTATCCGTTTTTATAAATATTCTTTTTTATAAGAATATATCTTCTATAACAGACCGTTTTTTCTACATTCCTCTTCCGTAGTCATACCGAGAAGCACTTTCGCTCGAGCATCATCAGCAAGAGTGAGAAAGCCGTCTTTGCGAGCTAATTCAAACATCTCAGTATCAGTATTCCCTGCTCGAATAGTATCACGAATACTCTCTGTAACAGCAAATATTTCATAGATACCCACTCGCCCACTATATCCTGTATATCCGCATTCTTCGCATCCACTTCCGTGTTGAATAAAAGATTTTTCAGATCAGTATCTTTTGAGGAGTTCCAAATCTCCTGGGAGTTTTTCGGCAGTTTCATCGCTGACGCCACAATGATGACAGACGCGTCGTACCAATCTCTGTGCGATAATGATATCAACTGATGCAGCAATATCATAATTTGAGACACCCATATTGACGAGACGATCAACGGTCTCAATAGCACTTTTTGTATGAAGAGTAGAGAGTACGAGATGACCCGTTAGGGCTGCCTGAATAGCAGTATTAGCAGTATCAAGGTCTCGTATTTCCCCTATCATAATAATATCTGGATCATGACGTAGTACGGATCTGACACCAGATGCAAAAGTATATCCATCTCGTTCATTTATTTCAGACTGAAGCACATCAGGTATTTGGTATTCTATAGGATCTTCGAGAGTGATAATCTTATCCTCTGGAGTTTTGAGCATATCAATCAATGTATAGAGAGTGGTGGTCTTACCTGAACCAGTTGGACCAGTTACCAAGATCATCCCCTGTTTCTTTTCGAGAGACTGAAGTATGACCTTTTTTTGTGGACCGACGATACCAAGTGCGTCAATAGTCAGCACATTGTTTGAGGCATCCAGAATACGACAGACGACACTTTCCCCATACCGAGTAGGCATCACAGAAACACGGACATCTATATGAGAATCTTTCTCATTTTTTCCAAGACGAAATTTACCATCTTGTGGAACATTATGAATATTGAGTTTCAGATTTGATCGATATTTCAGTCTTTCCACGAGCGTCTCATGCTCTTTGAGTGATAAAATACCAAGTGGTGCTAAGTCTCCATCAATACGAAAGCGTGGTACCGAATCATGCTCATGAATCTCCAAATGGACATCTGAAGCTCGGAGTTTGATAGATCATTGTATGAGTATATTGAGAGCAGAATCAGAATCCTGACGATCAAGCGCCATTTTGACATCATCCAGAATAGTATGAAATTCTGACCTATAAAAAGACTCCCCCTTATGCTCTTGTGTGATGAGGGTTTTGATATCTTCAAGTGTATTGTTTGTCTGAGTCACGAATACATACTACCTTATATTTCTTCATTTTGCAAAAATATTCATACAATAGAAAGCATGGTTTCGCAAAAAAAATCTCCATTTGAGGAAAAAATTCTAGAATCACTCTCCCCTATTCGTGAAAAAAGCATTATCATAGCTTGTTCTGGTGGTGCTGACTCAATGGTTTTACTGTCATTAGTTTGTCAATTCTACTGAGAAAAATCAGCAAAAATGATAACGGTCGCTCACATTCACCACGGACTCAGAGAAAGTGCTGAACGAGATCAGGAAATAGTCAATGACTACTGTAAAAAATACCACCTTAATTATGAATGTCTCAGAACAAATATTCAAAAAGAAGCTCAAAAAACAAAGACAAGCATCGAAGAATGCGCACGAAATGTACGAAAAAAATGGCTCGAAACCATCAGAAAAAAACATAGTGCAGAACTCATATTGACAGCTCACCACGCTGATGATCAAGCGGAGACGCTTCTCTATAAAATTACAAAATGAACCAGTATCACAGGACTCATCGGTATTGATCGCTTTGCGGATTTTTATTTTCGTCCCCTACTTTCTGCGTCTAAGAATAAGATACTAGAGCATGCAACAAAAAATAACATTCTCTACGGAAATGATGAGACCAATGAAGACACAAAAATACCAAGAAATCTTCTCCGACATGAAGTCTTACCTCGCCTACAAACCATCAATCCAGAAGTCGGGCGAGCGATTGAAAGACTCTGAAAATCTGCTCAAGAAATTAAAGAAGGATTTGATATATTTTTCCATGAAGTCGGTGAAAAAAAAGAGTTTGATTACGATTGGTATCACAGTCTCCCCACTGGATTTCAACATGAATTATTGAGATATTTCTACGAATTAGGAAATGGATCTACCCATGGACTCTCACAAGCCCTCATCAATGAACTCGATAGATTTCTCTCAACTCGTAATGGTGGCAAAAAAGAACTCTGAAAAAAATGGCTGGTCAAGAAAAAAAGTACAGTTTACTTGACATAATATAAATTATTATATAATAGTTTATTATTAATAACCATACATTATGAGTACGCCGGAAAATTCACAGCTAAGTCTCGAAAACAAAGCAGATGCA
>JAYSSG010000044.1:0-20042 GCA_043720655.1 Candidatus Altimarinota bacterium | reverse complement strand
CTGACAGAGTTTGTGAGGACTTTGGTCGTGACTTTTGTATCTGCCCAGATCTCAGGGAATGCTTTGATAGCATTTCACCCCATAAATCCAGCGAAGTACTCTAGACGTCCATTTTCTTCAAAAAATTGCCACATCATGCGGACGACATCGGGTGAAGAGATAACACCGTTTGCACAACAACCAGTTTCTTTGATTGATTTTGAAATACCATATTTTTGTCGTATTTCCGCTGGCATCTGATCAAAGTGTGGTGCAGAATCGGTTCCCATCATCACATTTGGATTGCCAGAGAGGACGAGTTTTTGGATAGCTCCCAGATCTTCAGACCCCTTCACTGTTGGCCGGCACACACCATTGTGGAGTAGTACACCGCCCCCAGTATTGACATCACCTTCGCAGAGGAGAAGATGCTGAGACGTCACAGTAGCATAGATATTCTTATGTCTTTCTTCCATGAGTTGAGCAGCTTCCCAGGTGGAAATATGCTCTATCACAATCGGGAGATTTGGATATTTCATACGGAGTGCTCGGAGAGTGTTGATGAATTCTCTTTCAGCGTTTGAGGCAAGACCCTGCATTGGTAATCCATCAGATCAGAGAATGATCGACGTTTCTGGATGAATATGAAATGGAATACGATGTTTTGCCATATAAGCAAAACGTGGATCCTCTAGATCTATATCGATATTACCATGTTCCGAATTGGTGGTGGCTCCTGCTGGATAGTATTTTACACCTCAGAAGTCAGGCTCATCTTTGAGTTTTTTCAGAGTTTCGATGGTGAGATCCGCAGTGAGAGAGACGGTGATAATATGTTTTCTGGCATTCTCATCTGTTTCATTGAGCAAGTCCCGATATCTCATATATTGCTCGATGGTTGCAATGTGTCATTTTGGGAATTGACTATCGATCTCATTTCCTTTAGCATCAGTGAGGAGGCTTCATGCCGTATTTGGCATATAAAGGAGACCATCAATATGTTTGGTAAAATGTGTTTGTGCTAAATCCATCAAGATATCTCCACGATAGCCCTCTACCCTTCCTCCACGACCATGTATATGCGTATCGAGTATAGGATTATTCAAAATAGCCGTTACCTGTCCAAAGATTGTTCTCTGAATTTCAATACCTTGTTCTAATAGGATTTCCTGAAGTGCCTGAAATTTCTTATCGGACAGCAGTTCGAGATTCGAAGGGTTTGGACCTCGAGAGAGCTGTATTGCGCCAGCATATGAAGATTCTTTCCCATATTCTGTAAGTGTCAGTCAGCCAGAGCTCATATAAAAACATTAATAATTATATGTAATTATAGTAAGAGCATTTATGTAAAGTCAAATACATTCGCTCGCTGAGTAATCCACTAAAGAAAGATATATGTCCCTAAACTATTTTCGTTTTTTATAATACCAAAGAACTTCCCTGCATCTTCTTTTGCCTCTATGAGATTGTGGTCGCTATAGTTGCCACACTCGGCTGCAGTCGCTCAGGGAATTACATAATCATCTGGTAGTTCCGCAATCCATTGATACATCCTCTTGAGTACTTCCATCACTTCTGCTCCAGTTGGTTCGCCTGAGAAGACAACATACATACCTGTTCAGCACCCCATAGGACCGAAATAAATGGTCTTTTTTCACCAAATTGCATCATTTCTGAGATAGGTAGCACCGAGGTGCTCAATCGTGTGTGCAGAGGCAATACTGAGCACTGGATCTTGATTTGGTTCTCTCATACGGATATCATAGGTTCGTATGATATCCCCAGAAGGTGTCGTATCTTCACGTGAGAGATAAATACCAGGCGTGAGATGATTGTGATCAACACAAAAGGAGGTTATACGTTCCATAGAATTCAATTAAAAGTAATCAATTACGGATGATTATTTAGTTGTTTACGATACAGCCCAAAATAAATGGCAGGTGTCGTACGACACGTTCACCCGCATGGAGATTTTTGAAAAAGTTTTCTCCTGCTTCTTCATCTGCATTATCTGAGATTACCTTGAGTGCTATGAGCGGTTTTTTATAATGATGGGCCACCTTTGCTAGTGCAGCTCCTTCCATATCGACGAGTTGTCCGCCTTTTGCTTGTAGCACTTCACGAGTACTGCCCGAAGCGACGAATTGATCACCTGTCACGAGTACTCAGCACTTCAGTTCAGGATGTTCTATTGTGATGAGGTCAAAGAGTGGATAGAGTCTTTTTTGTGCTTCATCATCACCGTCGATGAGACCATCGTGCTCGATTGTATGAGTGATAATCACTACATCACCAAATTCGAGATGTGGTGAGAGACTTCCAGCAAGACCAATGTTTATGATAACATCGATAGAATACTGTTCGAGGACTTTTGTGAGCGTCATAGCGGCCGCCACTTTACCGATAGAGCTCACGGCAAAGACAAAGTTCCCATGATCGACGATATCTCCTGGTGCAAGGATTTTTTCATAACTCAAGTATTTTGTGAGCGGAAGCATCTCTTCGGCCATAGCAGAGATAATGAGGATTTTTTTGTGTTGCATAGATAGTGAGTTGGAATATTAGGACTCTTTATATATTTTTTCTGAAAAGAAGTACTAAAATTATTTAAGGAGCAAAAACTTGGACTGTTTTTTCTCACTTGACTGTTTGTGAGTAATTATATTCAATTTATTCAAACTGTATAGCTGAAAATATCTCATATTGCCCTATTTTATCTCTTCCTTTAAGAGGCGTTATCTCGATCAGCACTCCCCCGAAGACCTCACTTGCTCCATTATTTTTTGCCAGTTTGAGACTTGCTAAGAGTGTTCCGCCTGTTGCGAGGACATCATCGACAAGGAACACTGTATGCCCCTTCAGTAAATCTTTTCTGATAGCCAATGTTGCTGAGCTATATTCATAGTGAAATGATTCTTTTGCTACAAGCGTATCAGGGAGTTTCCCCTCTTTGCGTACCATAATAAAAGGGAGTTGATATTTTTCCGCAAGCATTCCTCCCAGAATAAATCCGCGAGCATCAATACCAGCAATGGCTGTGATATTCTTATCCTTCATATAATTTCAAAATGCTTCCATAATCTCTTTTCTTGCAGCTACATCGAAGAGTAGGGGTGATATTTCACGAAAAAGTACACCAGGCTTTGGAAAATCAGAATGGTTAGAGATCAGAGTTTTGAGATCAGAGAGCATATCTCCCAAGTATAATGAGATATCTTTTTTTACCAGAGCGTTCTCTGCGTTGATGATGATGTATTTGATGAGAACATATTTGTCACAAGTCTGCTCAGTATGTTCGCATTCACTCATGAATGAAATTGCAACGGTACAACCAGAGTATTTTGGTCTGTAGTTTTTGTTGCATCTGTAATCGTCTGTGATAAATATGTCAAATTCATGTCCGCGATAAATCCCATAATTTCTCTCATATCGATGTAGAATTGGACAAATCATCAGAGATTTTTCGTAATATCATTATTTGTATTGATATCCAAATATTTCTGTGCGATTGCTCTCTTGATGTACATCGTATTTTTTTGCAACAAAAATTCATATCTATTCCCTGTTTTTTTGGTAAGTTGTACAATACGATCCATAAAGGCAGGAGTTACAATCATTCGGCTTGTGATAGCATCTTGGCATTTTACATCAAAAATTTTCTCAAATTCAGTATTTTCAAGTTCAATTCTGTGTTTATTGGATCAGATTCTCCGTACCGTAAATATACATGCTCATATTCAGAGTCCAATCAAAATTCCAAGAAATATCTTTTCAAGACTTACTGCTATTACAATTGTACTCACAAAAGCAACAATTATAGGCATCAGGAGATTAGATTTTGAGAGTGTATCGAGCGTATCTTGTTGAATAAGTATATCGTCTTGTAGAGGGATACGAGCATATGGAAAATGCACCCTCATGAGATAGCAATGATTCGTGACGACACTCCTTCGTCTTTTTCCAGTTCCTGTCACTTCTGATGTCTGTAATTCAAAACCATGGACAGTAAAATTTTTATTGTCTTTAGCGACATCAAAATATATCGAATCCTCGGCAATATCAATATCTGTATATTGTTTTATGAGTCCTTTCTGTCTCAGGACATCCAATTCATTAAATGAGAACTGAGCATCATAGCTATATTGTAGCTTTGAATATAGCATCGGGCATACCCGCGACAAAATATCTTTTTTGAGTGGAATTTCTATTTTTGAAGCAAATTTGCTATAGAGGATAGCCATGCCTCCTCCGTAGGTACCGATGAGACTCCATAATACGGGAGAAAATGAATCATCACCAGAGCCGACCTGATATGCTATACCATCTAAAATATTGCCCTTTCAGAGGAGTAATGCGAGACCTCATGATAACAGAATACTTCAGAAAATAATGCCCCATTTCCATTTCTGACGCTTTTTTCTGTGTACTTCTATTTCTTCGATTTTTCCTTGCACGGTAGGCTCTCGAAAAAGCGTATTCAGATTTGTGACTTCATTTTGACTGAGTCTCGATGAGATATCTGGTAAAGAAGCAAAGTCGATAGAAAACATATACAATTTTTATTTCGCGAAGAGTTCTTTTGCATCAATTTTCTCTACTTTTGTGCTATCATCAGCTTCAAACATCGTGAATTCTGGAATTGTCATCATCTTTGCTACGATATTTGAAGGAAACATTTCTTTTTTATTCATCAGCATCTTCACAGCTGCATTGTAGGCACGGCGTGCACCCTGGAGGCGATCTTCGAGCTCACTCCATTGTGTTTGAAGTTCGAGAAAATTTGCACTTGCTTTGAGATCTGGATAGTTTTCTGCGACAGCAAATATGGATTTCATACCATTTTGTAGTTCATTTTCTTGTGCAAAACGCTCTTTACTGGTTTTATTCGTATTTGAAAGCAGTTGTGCTCGCATTTCAGAGACATGCATCATAATGCTAGACTCATGCCCCATATATTGTTTGACGATTTCTACGAGATTTGGGATCAGATTGTATCGATTTTGCAAGACAGTATCAATCGATGAAAATGATTCTTGAGTCGTATTCTTTGCGTGTATAATCGAGTTATAGGTAACTATCACATAGAGTATCGCGATGACTCCTAACCCCCCAATACCAAACATAATGTTGGCAAATTTACCCAAAAAACCAAATAACTGATTGTCCATAAAAAGAAGATAAAAAATAAAGTACAACCGTACTATAACATGTATTTTTTTAAATGTCAATATTTTCTATTTCCCTCGATATACTCCTGTCTCGTCTTTGATATAAGTGACATTTTTTTTATTCGTATTCGTCGAAAAAGCTTCTTTAAATGTTTTGAAAAAATTGCTTACTCTTCCACTAATATTTTGAGTAGCTATAGCTTCGATAGTGTCGAGCTTCGTTGATTTCCCTGTTGGGAGCTGTATCTGGTTCTCTTTTGAATTTATTTTTGTTCGTTCGATTTCGAGTGGATACCAGCGCCTCACGGTAAAACTACCAGTATAGGCTTGTGGACTTCTGAGTGCCATAGAAGTATATTTTTCAGAAAGAAGCGGATAGAGTGCAAACCCTATTACAGCCACACATCCAATAATCAGTATCCAAGCGAAAGCGTACTGTAAAAAGATTCGTATTTTTTGGAGCATGTGTAGTGCTTATTCTGCGAACAAATCAGAGATGGAAGTATTTTTTTGGAGTGCTTCGTGAACTGCTGTGACATCATTATCATCAATTTGTCGTGTAGTCGTCGTGATACCATTACCAGTCACGGTGAAATTATTCACAGCATCTGGTCCATTCATAAAATTCACTTCTGCATGAATGCGGATATCTTTTTGTGTATGAGGGCATCGTATCAAGAGATCAATACCATGCATAGTCATATTTGTGAGTGAAACATGACTTTCTGTGATAGGCTGTGCTGGATTATTTTGATTATAATTTTGAATCGTGGAGTCAATAATGGTTTTGAGAATGATATAGTTCATAAGGAGAGAAAAGAAAAATAGATGTCACGTCGGATGTATTATATTCGTGCCCTCTTTGAATTGCAAATTTTTTATTCTCTTCGTGGGATACAATTAGTGGTTTTGTCCTCCTGTATATCATTGCTTCACCAGATATGGACTTCTCGTCTATACACCTATAATCTCTTCTATGTCCGTCTATTCGTCTTGATTTTATATTATAGAGCCTATTAGTAATAATCAGTTTGATTATGCAGAAAGACCGTGTCCTCAGATATATGTTCCTTCTCTTATTGAGGGTGATTTAGACGATATCTGTATTGGAGAGTCTACAACGATTGAAACCTATGTGTGAAAAATGCTGCAATCAGGCATAGGATTGAAACATTTTATTTTTCTTCGTAATGCACGAGTGCCCACATGGATCTGCGATAATCATAATCATGCATTTACTTTTTGGCACGAGGCACAAAAGAAAGGATATATCCAATCAGGAAGTCGTCTGGTACATATTGATCAACATACAGATTTAGCAACACCCACGGTATTGCCAATACAAAATACAAAGAGCAAAATACACAATGATATAAACGAAAAAAATCCTGCACTTTGTACTTTGTCAGAAGTTGAAGAATATGCCAACACCGTTCTCACGATTGCGGATTTTATCGTTCCAGCTCTTGCGACAGGACTTCTCTCTGAGGCACTGATGGTGACTGGTGAAGATAAAGATGGGGTCGGGACATTTATCTGGAAGGAGAATCAACTCGTAAAAATACAGAGAGATGAGAAAAAGGTATATAGCTCACTGATTGTCGACCTGGATTTGGATTATTTTTCACAGGGATTTGATGAGACTGAGACATTTACCACAGTTCGCTATTGGCTTGCAAAAGCCGATATTATCACGATTGCGACGAGTCCTCTCTTTATTGAACAAAAGCGAGCACTAGAAATTTTGAAAAGTTTGCAAAAAGAACTCCTTTCTCTATAATCCCTTTACTTTTAAATGAGGCGCCATGGTAGATCGGTTATACAGGAGCCTGCAAAGCTTCGTAGCCCGGTTCGACTCCGGGTGGTGCCTCCAGGATATTTTCGACACAAAAAAGCCCTAGAAATAGGTTTTTTTTTATTATCTTCTTTTCGAGATATTTTAATCATATTTTTTGCGACTCACCATAATTTATTGACATTAAATAATTATATACATAATAATTTATAACTATGTCAAAAAAATGGGAAGATCGACCGAGTCAAGAGGGTGCCTGATATTGGCAGGATATGAGAGGAATTCCTCATTCTATATTCAAAACAAAAGGTGAAATGGTGCTCTCTCAGCAGCAGGATATGAAGGAAATATTGCAGTCCATCAATGCAAATCTGGGGAGAAGTGAAGGATCATCCATGGAACTCCCAGAAAGGCGGCTCGATATATTGCCTCCTGAGGTAAATATAGATATATCTTGACTTGCCACAGACCTAAAGCCTCAATTTAATGCAATGATAGATGCCCAGCGAGATCTCCACCAAGCTACAGTTTGATTAGGTTGGATGGGGCAGAGAACCCTTGAAGAAACCCAATTAAGCAATAAGTTTCTCAATGTTTTGTCACATCAATGACAGTATGCTATGCAACAGAGGACGGTCATGATTGATGAGCTTGCTGCTTCAAATCAACATTTTTCTTGCATGAACCATGGTATTCGTAATTTGACATCGGTTGTTAAGGGCGGTACATTAGCTGTAGTAAATGCTGTAAATAATTCCTCGGATTTGCAAGCTATCTGAACGATAAAAACTATAGAGGCTATTGAATTGACCAGAAGATCTCTCGTGGGATGATTGCAGGAGATAGGAGATGGAATTTTAAAGATGACTAATGAGCAAGTTAAAACACGATTACTTGTTATAGAAGAGCTCAAGACGCTTCGCTGAGTATTTCTCTGGAGTCATAGAGAAAATATGATGGCGATGAGGCATTTGGCTGACATTCAGCGATGAATAGCCCATCTTCTTGGCAATCCTCGTGCGACGCAGTCATTTGAGCTTTGGAAAATGGCAGAACAATGTCGTCTTCTCGGTAGGATAGATCAGGCAAAAACACTCTTAGATGAGGCTCACACTTTAGATCCAACAAATCCTAGGGTGCATTTTTCATTTGGCATTATCCACCTCAATGATTGAGATAGCAAACAGGCTGTGGCTTCATTTCAGGAAGCGGCAAGTTTTGCAGAGATACAAGACGAAGGAATACTTGCTGCGCTCGCTAGAATGCACGGAGCAAAATTGTTACGAATCGATGGCAGACCTGACATCGCTTATCAAAAACTTGATCAAGCGCTCGTGACGGATAAGAAAAATTTTGAAGTTTGGTACGAATGAGCCTGCTGCGCTTACCTTATTGGGGATATGAATGAGACTAAAGTAGCCTTAGAATTTCTGATAAAAAATTCACTGAAATACCGACTTAAGATCCTTAGTGATCCTGTTTTTGAGAAACTTAGAGGTTTTATACTCGATACTATCGCAAAATATTCTTAATTTGTTTTTTTTATGAGCTTCGCAGAACATGCCAAACAAGCAGAACAGACAGCACAAAAAGAATTACCACCCCTTGTCGCTCAAGAGCTGAGCCGAGTCGTGGAATCTGAAAGCATTATTAGAATACGCACCTTCAGAGAGAAATTTTCTGGAATACTGGATAATACAACGCTCAATATTCTCGATTCTCATATAGTCTGCCTAGAAGCTGAAAATGAGACTAAAAAACAAAGAGAAAATCAGGAATTTTGTGATGAGCAGTCTATGCTTATGATAAAACAGTTAATGAATGATTATAAGGTCAATAATCCACTTTTTGCCACTGTATCAGATGGCAATATTGAATTGACGGCCTTTCTTCTTTCTAAAGGGTATGATATAAATATTAAATGTGGGAGGAAAGACATTTTCACCCTGATGCTTGAACGTCCTAATTCTAAAATATTCAGGATGCTTGTGGATCATTGAATGGAGATACCTTATGACCAAATTTTTGATTGTAAATTTTCAGGTGATCCGGTTGGTTATATCCTTGACTTTTGAGGACTCACTAGTCATTTATTATCTGATCCTGTTGCTGCAGAAACAGTTTTATTTTTATTAGAAAATAAGAGACTTCCTGTATACGAAACCCTTTTTTATGCAGCTGTCTGCGAGTGACATATAGAAGTAGTTGAGTATTTGTTAAATTGTGAACCTTTCCTTAACAATGTTGCTTTAAATAAATGGGTATGACTAGTGATGATAAAATATAAATGATATTCAAAAAAATCAGAGTTGTTAATGTTACTTTTAAAGCATTGATTGCATTTTTTATCAAAAGAAGAATACCTGAGTCTTACCAATTTTTGATGAAAACCTATTTCTGAAAGGACTTATTATATTAATCAGGCATTCATTTTGTATACTAATTGCATATTAAGTTATGATGATTCTGCTATTCTGCACTTATTGAGGCATGATATTCTTGCTATTTATCCTGAGCTTTATTCAGCGGCTGTTCACACCAATAGAACAGTCTTGATTGAATATATTCTTTCAACCTGATATAAGCCTAATATGAGGTAATAATATTTGAGTGTGAGTTTTGGTGAAAGTACGCTCGTAATACTTAGTTCGATACATACTATAGAATATAAAATAACTCTCTCTATCTTTGATATAAAAGGGAAATGAATGTTTCTATACTTCAATATTCATAGTGACTCATTTTTGCTCAGCAATTCTCTTTTCCCTTGCAGAAAACACTTTCTCGGCATTCTCAATATAAGTTCGAAGATAGCTACATTTTAAGACCTCCAAAATAAAATAAATCCCCAGAAGTGGGGATTTTTTGTGTGTTGGGTAAAATCGGGGGAAGAGGTATTCTGAGTACCATTCTTCCCAAATGGCCTATTTCTTAGGCGGTACAGGTGCTCCAGATGGAGTAGGTGTTTCTCTCTCCTCATCACCGCGTGTTGTATCAGCCATAATAAAATGGTTAGGAAATAGAACCACCATTATACCACTAATTACTTAAATAAAATAGAAAAATGTTTACTTGTCAAATAAAGAGGGCTAGGTTCTAGAAGTCAAATCAAAGACATAATTCAAATTGGTTCCAGAAAGACTGCAAATGTATCCGAGAAATTTACAGATAAAATGTAAGAATAGTGAAGCTCACACGTCATAGTATTTGAGGCAATGCCTCTACTTACTAATCTTTTCTTTTATGAAAAAAAGAGCTAACGACTATGACGACTGGTATACGAGGAAAAAGAAGCCAGAGAGGCACTACCGGGGAGACCAAATATACTGATATGAAACTGATTGGACATAACCCCCGTAACACAGTTCACTATTTTATTTTTTAATTTTTTATTTTATGGCTTACGTTCAAAATGATAACACATCGGGGACAAATACAGTATTGATTGTTATTGTCCTTTTAATTCTTGTTGCTTGGGCAGTATGGTTTTTTTGAGGTTTTAACTTTTCATCCACTCAAAATAATCCAGACAGCCCAAGCAACATGAGGATAGATGTGAATATTCCTAATCCTACACCAGCTCCAAAGCCAGCTCCAGCTCCAGTACCTGTACCCGCCCCAGCCCCTACACCAACAAATACTACTGGTACGACAACAGGCGGAGTTACTACTGCAGGTACTGCTATCTAATATGTAATAAGGATCTTTTACTTTTAATTTATTTAAATGTAAGAATGATATTATTCAAACGTCATAATATTTGAGGCAATGCCTCTATAAATTAGACATTGCTACACAGGAGTGTTCCAGGTTCGAAACTGTCTTAGTTTCACTCGAACCTCCTAGGACTAAACTCCCCTCGAAAGAGGGGATTTTGATTGTACAAAGGCATGAAACTACTTGAAACTAGAAATACTCTTCTCCTGCTTCTTCTATGTACTTCAAATCACTTGATAAGATATTTGTAAGTTACAGATTAATATTCGATACCTACTTTGGAGTATACATTCTGATTGTTTCTCTTTTACAGACAAGCATAAACTAGTTCAAGCTCTTCGAGTTATCTCTTCCTCACTTTATTTTCTCCTCCCGCTCCGCCATTACTCTATCATAATTCTCTATAAAAGTTCGGACATTGGTGGGCGTGAGTGCCTCCAAAATTTTCATCTAATAAAGCCCTATTTCTAGGGCTTTATTATTTTTTTTACAATTCACTTTTATCGTTTCCAACCACCAAATATAACAATCAAAGCTATGATTGCGATCACACCCCTGATGATAGTCAGAAGAGCAGCGCTCACTGGAACACCAATTGCCACGAAGACAGCAGGAATAACGGAGAGGGCTATGATAGCCACAATAACGACGATAAGGACACGAACCCAAAAGGAGGCATTGAACATAAAAAAATGGTTAAGAATAGATAGTATACGCTAGTTTGCTTCTTTGCAAATGTTTCTAGCTGTACATTGAGCGCTCGGAATTCTTTATTTCGTTATTTGTCAGTATAGGTTTTTATTTTCTCCACGTGCGTGTATTTGTATGATGACTCTCGGGCCTTTTCATAGTGGGTTATATTTTTTCAACAATTTTCTTTTCTCTTGTAATATATACTTTTTCACTGTTCTCAATAAAAGATCGAACTTAGCTCTATTTTAAGAGTTCTAAACATATAATAAATCTCCTCTCCGGAGAGGAGATTTATTATTCTCGGCAAGAGCTATCCTGAGTGAAACTATCGAGTTTCAGCTAAGAGATCCAGCCCTCCCTGTATATCAAGGTCTGATTTTCGAGAAGAAGAGGCTGAGCTATTTTCTGATTTGACGTCAGAGTGGACATCACTCTGTAGATCTCATTCTATTTCAACAATACTATCTCTCGAAACGCTTACCTCAGTATCTCAGTCTATCTCTACATCAACGTTTTTAGTTACACCAACATCACTGGAAGTATTACTTCTTCGAGTATTAGCTTCAATAATTGCATTGATTGCAGTATTGAGACCACCTTCGAGAGATGTAGCAGCTTCTGCTTTTCATTCTGTCTGAAGTTTGAGAATAACTTCTTGGACTTTCTCAACAGAGTCTTGAGTTCGTGTCTGTATTTCTGCCTCAGTCCTGACTGTCATGTTAGATTGAGCTTCGAGCTCTTTCTTTTCTTGAGCACGGCGTTCAATTTTTTTGATTTCCCACTTAGCATTTCCTGCTGCGCCCACAGAGAATGCCCCGCGTATTGATTCATTTACTCCTACCTTAAAGGCATAGAGTACATCCCCTGGGACAGCCTGCTCAGCAGCAAAAGAAGTTCCGATAATCGATCCTGCGATGAGGACTGATGTAATAATTTTTGTAACCATATTTTTTTGGTTAGGAGATAAAGATGAGGAATTGGAATGTGTTCCTCATAATGCAAGACGTTCGACGGTCTCCATTCTTACATTTTCTTGAGAGGAATTTTCTCAAAGCGCTATCTTTTCTACTATACTGCTCCACATCTCTTCTTTTTTTTCTGGTGAGAGGTGGGTATTTTTTTTGATGTGTTGAAATGTTTTCATAATTAGAGAGAATAAGAAAGAGAATCAGATACCTTTTTTTTCAGTCGATGAAGTCTTACGGTCACAGCATTGATGTCGAGTCAGAATATATGAGCGATTTCTCTTGGCGGTACTTCTTCTACATATCGTAGAAGAAAAATATCCTTGTCCTCCGAGGGGAGTTTTTCTAGTATTTGGTACATGGTATCGAGCTCTATTTGTGCATGTGCCTGATTGACGGGAGAAACTTGTGTTGCTTCGGGGATGTATGTTTCTTCTTCACTTTTTTCATCCAAGGATTCAATCTGTACTTTTCGCGAAAGGTCTATGATGAGATTGCTCGCTATACGGAAGATAAAAGCCTTGAGATTTTCGATCTCCTTTCACTGTTTTAGTGCGAGCCCTGCTCGATAAAACGACTCTTGCACCAGGTCAGAGGCTGTCATCTCGTCACCATGCAGGCGGAATAGGCAGAGTCTATAGAGTGAATCTGCGTACTTTTCGAAGCAATCCTTGAGTCGAAGCTCGTGTGGTATGTCCATAAAGAGAAAATAGGAATGAAGAGACTTTTGAAAGTATAAAAGCCGTGTTAAGCAGTATGGGGTACGATACCAGAGAAAGAAGTGCTTCATTTTCTTATGACGTATGGCTTTCCTCTTTCTTACATTTTTTACATTATTTCTTATTTGATCCTGGATGTTTCCTGGATAGAGCCCTGTTTCTCAAATAATTCCGATCGATAATATCTCAGAAAATATTGTATTTGAAATCAATCAGGTAGAGATATCCAGCGAGAGCCGCTATACCTGCACCGATGCAATCAATGATGAGGTCAGCCATAGTGTCAGTGAGACCAGATTTTTGCATATCCATACCAAATGTCTTATCCATGGAGAATTCAAAAATTTCCCACACTACTCCTATGGCCACTGCAAAACAAAAAGAAAAAGAAGCAAAAATAAAAGGACTTCCCTGATTTTTACTTTTACCAAAAGCGAGTAACAGAAAAATAACCCCAACCAAACCAAACCCAATAGCAGACATAGAATGCAGAAACATATCCCACCACCAGTATTTTTCATAGAACTGATTGGCTTCACCGAGGAAGACACTTCCATAGATAAAGAGCGCTGTTGCCGATATAAAGGATTGTGAGATGTAAATGGTATATTTCTTTTGAAAAAATATTGGAACAAGAGTTAGGATAAAAGTGATAGCTGCTAAGGCACTATTTGTCCACTGCTGGTGATAGAGGGACCATCCTAAACCTATAAACAGAAGTAGCCATGTTAGATAGAGTGTATATTTGGGTATGAGAGATTTGAGTACCATATAATCTTAATTATAGGCAAAACTCTTTTTTAAAAAGTTTATCCATTATTTGTATAGACGAAGGCTATCGATGCTAGGAGCGTGAGTACAAGAAGGAGTGAAGTTGTCTGTCCGAGTAGGTAGATTCCTATTTTTTTGAGTCTCATTTTTTCTATAACCGACTCAAGTGCCCTGAAAAATCTTCTATATTTCTTATACATCCTTTTGCTTCATGCAACAATACATCTTTCCAGGAACCTGTGCGAAAACAGCAGGATAAGCCCCACTGTTCCACTCGCGTAGGCGAAATAGTTGTAAGGTCTTTTCCCATAGTAGAGTGTGATATCTCTCTGTTCTGGTATGATCACCATAAATGCTGGGGTAGCTAGATAAATCCCTTTTGCTCCCTCGACGTGCCAATTCTGATGGTAGGCAAACTTTACGAGCAAAGGACGCCCTATGCAGTTGGTTCGAATGCGTATTGTTTCTCTCCGCACGAATTCTTCTACTTGACAGTCTTCTCTGTAAGAGGTTTGTATTGATTTTTCGGTATTAAACTTGATAAAGGGGGATTTTTCTTTTAGAGGATCATACACGATAAAAGGAGACTCTGGAGTATAGGCTCAATACCATTTTTGACTTTCGTTTTTCCATTGTTTCAAATCTGAGAGAGCGTATACTTTATTTTTTAAGGGTACTACGTACGAGCTTGAAGCATTATTTGTCTGAAATATTCTATATGTATCAAATGTTTTTATGGGTGAGAAATAAGGGTTATTATCGAGATATTTTGCGAGATCTTCAGGAGCAACGATAATTTTTGTATTACTGAGTTCCATATAGTCCCAGAACTTTTCTACTGATATTTTTTGTTTATCTATCAGCCTCCTTGTCCAGGTTCCTTGAGAATAAAAGAATGAACTTGAAAAAAGGCTATCATACAGTGTTGCTCGAGAGGTGACTCGCAAAAGATCTCCCTTAAATATCGAGAAAACTCGAGGCGGGTATGAATACTTCTCGTTTTTTTCTGTTTGTGTATCAAAGTTTTTTGAGAGAAACTCTGACGTGAGAGCGATGGATTTCCATTCCGATCGACTCTCTGCTCCGATGAAATTATATCATGACGTTCCTCGGTATTTCTGGAAGAGTCCATTAGATTGAACAAAATAATAAATACCTATTAAGCTTACACCGATCAGACAATAGAGGAGAATTCGTATCTTTTCTTTGTGAGTGTTTTGGTACCATTCGCCAATAGTCGCCGCAATAAAAAACATAGCAAAGAGGTATACCAATGGCAGAAATCGTACCGCAAAACCCATAAACTTTAATAAGAAAAATCCAATAGACACTAGAAATCACCAGAGAAAAAGGTTTTGAGTATTGGATATTTTCTTTGGATTGAAAATGTAATAGACTCACATGATGAGGAATAAAATTGCAAAAGGGAATAGCAATCTCGGAATCAAATAATGAAATCTCAGTCACCATCCGTATCAGTTTGAGAGAATAGATGGAGGATACATTCAGGCACTGCTATTGACATAGTAACCAATAGCCCATGTACAAAAAAGCAAACTTCCGATGAGTATAATCTGAAATGCTACGCTTCCTTTTGTGAGCAGCCACCATTTTTTATTTTTTTCATCTGTATAGTTTATGAGGAAAAAGAATGGAAGGAATATGGCCACCGCAAATGATATTGGATGAGAGAACCCTATGAGTGCGAGGGTTATGACTGTATGGAGCATGTATTTTTTATTCTCAAACGCTTTAAAAAGAAAACCACAGAAAATCACGAGAAAAAGTATTGAAAGACTATGCGAAAATTCTCACGAGAAAACACTCCGTAGATTTCCACCAAAGGAAAAATGATCATCATGGAAAAGATAAGCCAGGGATAATACAGCTCCAAATATTGGACCGGGACGGCTCACTTTGGTTTGCAGAAGTGTCCAATACGTCGCCAGAGGAAGCCCTATAGATCCGAGTATTAAAACCGCTTTAAATGCTACTCATGACCCCAGGAAGAGATCAAAGAAATAAATCAATATAAAAGGAAAAATTGGATAGGATTGGAAGAGATTGAATCCTGCAAAACTCGCATCTGACCATCCCGATATTTGTCAGTTTGGGATGAGTATTTCTTTGAAATCAATATAGTTGGCAAAGTGGTAGGGTATATCGCCACCAATAGGTATGATATCTTTGAGAAACCATTCCATCTTGAGTCCACTGAAGAGAAAAATATAAATAAGGATCAAGAGAGCATAGTCTCATATCATACCCTGATTTTCTTGAATCCATGTTTTTTTCTTTTCTAGGTATTTTTTTAGCGTTTTTCCTAGGTTGATTCAGGTCATGAAAAATGATTATTTACTATGCTCCGAAGAGTATAAGACAACAATGCTTGCCTCCAAAAGTTTTCAATGATTTGTATAATTGACAAAAACCTCTAGAATCCCTTTATTATTTTTCATCTCCTCTCTTATGAACCCTTCTGTTACCTTTCACACTAATCATGGTGATATCACACTCGAAATATTTGCTGATAAAGTACCAAAGACGGCGAAAAATTTCGTAGAACTTGCGAGGCAGGGGTATTATAATGGTACGATTTTTCATCGTATTATTGCTGATTTTATGATCCAATGAGGCGATCCGACAGGTACGGGTCGAGGAGGTGAAAGTATTTATGGGGAAAAGTTTGAAGATGAATTTCATCCAGAACTGACGCATAAAAAAGGCGTCGTATCTATGGCTAATGCCGGTCCCAATACGAATGGGAGTCAATTTTTCATCGTTCATGCTCCTGATACTTCGTGGCTTGATGGCAAACACAGTGTCTTCGGAGAAGTAATTGAAGGCTTGGATATAGCAGATATCATCGCAAAGGTACCAACTGATAGTGGAGATCGACCGTTTAAAAAAGTGGAAATCGTTCGTGTAACGGTGAAAGACTAAGTATAGTCTCATCATTCCTGCGAAGGCAGGAATCTACCCTGACTTCCGTCATCCTGAACTTGATTCAGGATCTATGTCATCAAACTATTCCAATTCTAGGCTTCATTTTCGTACTTTTGATTGCAAAAATACCCAAAACAATTTAGGATAGCAAAACTCGCTATAAGCTGAATTCAAGAATATACTTGATTCATCCCGCTCAAACAGTTGAATTGCTTCAAACTCACTGACATCAAAATGCCATACGAGGCATTTTTCACCTAAAAACCCTTTTCTGTTTGTAGTGTGAATATGAGTAGTAAAAAACCCTCTCGCAATGAGAGGGTTTTTTGTTGTGACTTTATTTATACTGGTGTCGTAACAGTGGTGTGTGCTGATTGTTGGATCATTCCTTCAATACGGAGATTGATATGGTCGAGAATGATGATGGTAATATCTCGTTTCATAACGTCGATATTTTTCTTTGCGAGAACGAGTGCTTTCTTCTCCGCGATTCGTGCCTGTACTTCTGTGAGCGCTTTTCTCTGGACTTCTGCTGGGACGCCTGCGAGTTTTTTCGTGAGTTGTTCCATGACTTTATCGAGACGGACTTGGTATTTCTCAACGAGCTTATCTCGGATAAGTGTCTGAGCATCAGCGACAAGAGCATCTTCAGAGAGCGCAATATCTTCTTCTGTATTGATAGCGACTTTATTTGTTTCTGGGTCTTCTGTAGTCACGACAGTAGCCTGCACTTCTGCAGCTTTTGAGAAAGTGTAGACGTCCTCTGTGATAGGTGTTATCTGCGCAAACGACTGAGAAGCACAGAAAAGGCTTACAATCAGCATTGCAGCGAGTGGAAATTTTTTCATATGCTGGCAGTATAGCGATTTTTGGTTACTTGACTAGTCCTGATTTGTGAGGATTGTGTGAAGAATGTCTTCGTATGATTTCGTAGAAAGTATTGATTTTGAGCAATTTTTTTCTATACTCTTGCGTAATTTGTTTTTATTTCTTGACCCTATCCTGAGTTTCAGGATTTATTTTTCTTATGGAAACTCCTCAAAAAGTACGCGGCACACAAGACTGGTTTGGTGAACAGCAGAGGTATTACACCTTTATCAAAAAAGTGTCTCGACATATCTTTCGACACTTTGGATTTACTCGTATCTCGACGCCTGTTATCGAAATGCGGGATCTCATCGTGCGTTCTGTCGGTGCTGATACGGATGTGGTGAGCAAAGAACTCTATGAATTCCAGGATAAGAAAGGTCGTGATATCGTCCTCAAGCCTGAGTCAACCGCTGGCGTGATGCGTTCGTATTTAGAAAACTTCACTCAAGAAGCGCAACCTGTGTATCTGTATTATATTGAGCCACACTTTCGCTATGATCGCCCTCAAAAAGGACGATTTCGACAGTTTCATCAGCTCGGTGCGGAGATTATTGGAGAGCGTGATCCAGTGCTCGATGCGGAGAATATGCATATGGCGGTCAAGATCCTTCGTGACTGTGGTGTCGGTGAAAAATTCACTCTCAAGATCAATACGCTCGGAAATACCAAAGAACGGGAAGCATATGTGTCTGAGCTTCAATCCTACTTCCGTGGCAAGTCTCATCTCCTCGATGAGCTCGACCAAGCTCGCGTAGAGCGCAACCCTCTTCGTCTGCTGGACTCAAAAAATCCAGATGTTCGTGAGATTCTCCCCTATGCTCCTCAACTCAAGAGCTTCTTCAAAAAAGACACCCTCGCTTATTATGAATCTGTAAAAGAATATCTCACTATTCTCGGTATTACTTATGTCGAAGATCCAACACTCGTACGTGGACTCGACTATTACTGTGATGTCGTTTTCGAATGTGTGGATAATTCTGGTCGTACGCAAGACGCTTACTGTGGTGGTGGACGCTATGATGGTCTCGCGACGAGCCTTGGTTCAAAAAATCCTGTTCCAGCCGTTGGATTTGCGATGGGTGTGGAGCGACTCATTGACTCTATGAAGGAAAATGGACTCTCTATCGTCAACAAAGATATCCTCGATCTCTACTTTATCCAAGTCGGTGAAGAAGCGAAAAAAATCGCCCTTCCTCTCAGTATCGAAGCTCGTGACCGTGGACTCAAAGTCTCTGCGTCATTTGGTTCTCCATCGATGAAAACACAGCTCAAGAAAGCCAACCAACTCAAGGCTGCCTATGTCGCTATCATCGGTATTATGGAGGCTCGTCGAGGTGTGTGTCAGCTCAAGGATATGAATACTGGTATTCAAAAAGAAGTGAAACTCGCTGAGCTTATTCAGGTGATGACGGATATCGTGGGAGAAAAGAATCTTGATTTCTATGAACCATCAAAAGAACTCTTTTTGACGGCACCGACGCAAATGGTCTAAAAAATTGTTCCATATAAAAAAGTCCCCAGCAATGGGGATTTTTTAAAAAGACTTGATTTCAATGTTTTACTGAATAGGATAAAATCTGAAAAATATTATCTTTTCTTCGTATCAGAATGAAACTATCTGGCTTACGAAAAAGATGATGGCAGAATTGTTTGATGTTGATGTGCGGACTATTAGTGAGCATCTACAAAATATCTTCAAAACGTGAGAATTAAACGAAAAATGAACTGTCTGGAATTTCCGGACAGTTCAACAGGAATGAGAAAGAGAAGTTTCGCGAGATATTGAATTTTATAATCTTGATGCTATTATTTCTGTAGGATACCGTGTCATCTCATCTCGTGCGACACAATTTCGTATTTGGGCGACACAAGTACTCCGCGAATATATCATCAAAGGATTTGCTATGGATGACGAGAGACTCAAGCAGGGTGAACAAACTTTTGGAAAAGATTATTTCCGAGAACTTCTTGAGCGAGTACGGTCTATTCGTGCCAGTGAGCGTCGTATCTACCTGCAGATCACAGATATATTTGCAGGTTGATTGATAAATGGAATGAAACTCGACCAGATTGATGCCCGGTGTGAGAATATAAATAAAACTCTTATTTTAGTTTAGACTGCTTGTTTTTTCGTGAGTTCTTCGAGGTTTTCTACAGGGATATAGTTTGTATTCCTTCCGCTTTTCAATTTCTTAAGATATCATTTTTTTACTAGATCTTTGAGGTCATTGATAGAGGAAGACTTTGATATTCCATAGTATTTCATATGGATTCCAAAATTTGTATAAGAAGTAGGTTTTTCTAGGAAATATTCTAACAATCTCATTTGTCTATCATTTACTTCCAGATGCCCCAGGATTGATATGTTTTTCTTTTTTTCTGAGAATTTTTCCTCTACATATTTTTCAAAGTCTTTGAG
>JAYSSG010000043.1:0-6944 GCA_043720655.1 Candidatus Altimarinota bacterium | reverse complement strand
TATAAAATATATATAAAGATACTATTGTCAATATTTACTTTTCCATTTTATGGTTAGCACCTGGATGATTTAGGTGCCAAATTGTTTGCATTTTAGAGAAATACTTATATACTCACTTCTGTTTTATTATTTAATTATTTTAATTATGGCGCACGTACTTACTTCTGCTGATTTTGATAGCACCATCGCTTCCGGAGTGACTTTGGTTGATTTTTATGCTGATTGGTGTGGCCCGTGTCAGGTCTTGATTCCTGTGATTGATGAGATGGCAAAAACGTACGAAGGTCGTGCAAATATTTGTAAGCTCGATGTCGATGCTTCCGGGGATATCGCTCAAAAATTTGGCATTATGAGCATTCCGACTCTTCTTCTCTTTAAGGAAGGTCAACTTGTTGAAAAAATGGTAGGACTTCAGTCTCAGGCTGAGCTCGTTGGTATGGTGGAAAAACATCTCGTTTAATTTCTTTTTTCTATAATGAGTGCTGTATTTTTATATCTTATTGCTGGTCTGGCTTTTTTCTTTCGAGCACTTTCGTGGATTATTATTATCGATGTTATTCTGAGCTGGCTCTCGCTTCTGGGGCTCCGTATTGTCATAGGTCCTCTCGTGAGTATCACGCAGCCACTCTATGCAATGGTCCGAAAAATCCTCCCCACAACTATAGGTGTTATCGATATTACACCGATTATTCTGATTCTTCTGCTTGATGTCATCTCTGGTCTCGGTATTCCATTTTTAATGGGTCTGGTAAAATAATATGATTCTCGATATACGCTCTCTTGCTGAGGATATCCTCTCTGATATCACCCGAACAGTGAAGTGACTCTCTACGGTACCAAAACTCGTAGTCGTCATGGTAGGCGATAATCCTGCCAGTGCTGTCTATGTACGAAATAAGATAAAACAATGTGCTGCTGTCTGAATGAAGGGAGATATACTTCGTTTTGATACGACTATTTCCGAAGAGAAACTTATATGAGAAATCCAAAAACTGAATGCAGATAATTCTGTGACCGGGATTCTGGTCCAATCGCCACTTCCAGATCATATTCATGCTCAGGAAGTTTTTAATACTATTTATCCATCAAAAGATGTGGATGGGTTTTCTGCGGCTAATATTACTCGACTCTATTCAGGTGATGAAACAGGCTTGATGCCGTGTACGCCAAAAGGAATTATGAAAATCATTGAAAAATTTACTGGGAGTGTGGCTGGCAAAAAAGTGGTTGTTATAGGAAAAAGTGTCATTGTCGGTAAGCCTCTTGCCATGATGCTTCTCAATGCAGGAGCCACTGTCACTGTCTGTCATAGTCGGACAAAAAATCTCACAGAGCATACCCTGCAAGCGGATATTGTGATTCCTGCGGTAGGCAGGAAACATCTCCTCACTGCCGATATGATTTCTCCTGGAACACTGGTCATTGATGTAGGTATTTGTGTCGAGCAAGATGATGAGAAGCGATGCCTTTTTGGTGACTGTGATACTGAGTCTATTAGTAAGCTTTCTGATATCACTCCTGTGCCTGGTGGTGTGGGTCCTATGACCATTGTTATGCTCCTTTCAAATACTCTTCTCGCTCATTCACTTCAATGAAAACAGTAAGATCTTCTCTTCTGGTGACGTCGTGCATTCTAGCTGCATTCTTTTGTGGTGTGTATTTTGAGAAATCACAGAAAAATTCAATCCTAAAAACAATACCAACACCTCGTGTGTATCTGGAACAACTCAAAACAAAAATGAATATTCGTCGAGAGGGCAATGTCGATATCTATCTCGATGGCAAAAGAATACAGGATGATGTCGTGCTGGATGTGAAAAAATAGGATGTTTCCTGTCTTGCAAAAAAGCTCTTTTCCACTACCATATCGAGCAGTATGAAACTTCCACAACTTATTATTTTTGACCTTGATGGTACCTTGGCTGTCAGCAAGAGTCCTCTTACACAAGAGATGTGACAACTTCTCGCTCAGCTTCTCGCGAAAACAAAAGTAGCCATCATTACGGGAGGACGATATGCGCAGTTTGTGCAACAGGTATTCTCCATGCTTCCAGGAGAAGCCAATAAAAATAATCTTTTTATATTCCCTACGAGTGGCGCTTCGTATTACCGTTTTTCTGAAAATGAGTGGCAAGAAGTCTATGCGAATCGTCTTTTATCTGAAGAGGTTGAATCTGTAAAAAAAGCACTTCTCATGGCTCAAGAAAAATCAGGAGTTATCACGGAATGAGCATTTTGGTGAGAGCAGGCGGAGGATCGAGAGACGCAGGTTTCTTGGTCAGCTCTCGGACAACAATGTCCTCCTGACGTGAAAGCCATATGGGACCCAGACAAGCAAAAACGTCTTTCTATGCTGCCATTTTTAGAAGAAATGCTTCCAAACTTTGAGGTTCATATCGGAGGCATGACCACCATTGATATCACACAAAAGGGTATTGATAAAAAATATGGTATTCAGAAAATGCGTGAGTATCTTGGCGTATCGTATGACGAGATGTTTTTTGTAGGAGATGCTATTTTTCCAGGAGGGAATGACTACGCTCCTGTCGAAATGGGTATTGCATACGAAAAAACAGAATGACCAGAGATGACCATGAATATCATTACTCGAATGCTCGTCTAATTTCTTTTCTTATGATTATTACTTTTTTTCTACTTTTGGGGCTTTTGGTGAACAGTTGGTTGAGCTGGATACTTGGATCATGGGCGGGTCTTACTGCATTTCTTGTCAGTATTCCCGTTATTGCTTTCGTTATGGTAGGGGGAGGTGTAGCTATTTGACTCATGAATATTTTAATGAGTAAACAGTATCAGCAGAGTCATGGCAAGCGATTTCTTTCATGATTTACCCGTGGCTGGCTCTGATTGATATGTTTTATTTTGTTTCTTCCGTGGGGAGTATTTGGTTTTCTTCTTGCGACCAATACTTGGGCACCAGCGACACTTCCTCGTATCACGATTTCAAATGGTGAAAAAACAATTATTTTCCAATCTATGATGCATGTAGCTTCATCTTCCTTTTATGAGGATATCCGGACTGATATGCTCAAACTCGGTGGGCAAGAGTATGTCTTTTTTTACGAGGGGGTCCGTCCAGGAACAGAAGAGAGCTTTGAGCGACTGAGTACACTCCTCGGGACTAAGGTCTCTTCAGAAATGTATGATACTCTTGGGAAGCTTGCAGGTCTTGAAGCGCAGAAGCAAGAAGATTTCATCTCTATTCTTCCGAGCACCAATGTCGATATATCGACCGATGATATCGTCCGTATAGCGGAAGAACAGAATATTCAAAATCCTACTGAAGCCCCTTCTGATTTACTTCAAAAAATTGAAATGAAGTATGCTACCATGAATTCAACACAGAAATATATAGCCTATGTCGGTGCACGTGCCGCTATGAATATGCTCTTGCGTATCTATGAGCGTCCTGATATTATTGAAAAATTGCAGGCTCAGATACCAGTGTTTTCTGTCATCCTCGGAGAACGAAATAAAAACATTGTCCGTACGCTCAAAGAATCTCCTTCAGAAAAAATATATATGCACTATGGCGCCCTACACTATGCAGGAGTTTTGGCTCTTCTTCAAGCAGAAGATCCTGAGTGGCAAGAGGTTTCTCGTACAGAGTTTGTCGTCATACGGTAATATCGATTCTCTTCCATGTATGCACGGATCCTAATCTGAAACGCAATTAGTGTGAATGGAATAGTTGCATTTTTTTTCTCCCTTGTATAATATTTTTATGAAACTCAAACCTCAATACTTTGTATTAGTAGCTCTGCTCTTTTTGTGAGCTCTGATCGGTGTCCTCTTTGGGACAAATAATATGAACTATCTCTTTTCACGAAGTGTGGATATCATTACGACACAAGAAGGTGAAGATCCTCAACCAGCTGTAGAATCTCTCGATGATATGGATTCCGAAGAAGGCTTAAACGTAAATAGAGAAAAACTCTTGGAAGAACTCCGAAAAGAACTTCTCGAAACTGAAAATGACCCAGATAAAGCGATAGAAATTCGTCGTCGAATACAGGTTCTTCAAAGTGAAGAACAGACACCTACTGTCGGGGCAAATAATGAATAGTATCTCAATTTTTTCGTTCGTAATTGATGGCTTGTGGTGTTGTGTGGAGAGAAATGATTCCTCCTTCTCTGGGTGTTCCAAGTAAGCTACTTGCTACTCCTCCAAGTGTTCTCTCCGTCGGAAGATGGAAGAGGCTTGCAACGAGCATCATCATAAACACACTTGAGAGAAGTGTGAACAGTATGGATGAACTTTTTTGAGGCATGCAGGCATCATATCATATTCAGGGTTGATAAGTCAAATATTTCCCTACACTCTTTCTATGCGTCGTCACGAATTCTTCTTTTGACTTATCCGTATCCCTCTCGAGATAGCTTTGGTTATCTTGGCTTTTTGGATTGCTCGAAGTATCCGTATTTCGACTGATCTGATTCCTGGTGTAGCCCTCCCGACTCGTTCGCTTGAGACCTCATATTTGATTTTTCTTGCCCTGGTCAGCTACGCTATTATGGGAACTATATTTGCTTTCCAACGGCTTTATGACATTGATCGAGTGATGGGTATGCTTGAGGAAATTTTTACACTGATAAAATCTGTTTTTGTAGGTTTTTTTGTGATGATTGGTTTGATTTATCTGACGAATGGCTTTCCGTATGAGACCATTCTTATCCCACGTTTGATTTTGATTTTTGCTTTTGGCATCTCTCTCGTCTCTATCGTCATAGAGAGATTTACTGTACGTCATATTCGTCTTCTGGGTATTCGTCGTAAATGGTTTTCAACAAAAAAAGTATTACTCGTGATGAATCATCGTGAGTCAGATCTTGAGAAACTTCTGAGAGCTGATCAGTATGTCGACGTCATCGGATACCTCTCACCATTTGATCAGGGGAGTAGTTTCAAATATCTCGGAACCATAGGACAACATGCTGATATAATCGAAAAATATGATGTGGAAGATATCATCGTCCTTTCTCATGATCTGCCCTACGAAATCAAAAAAAATCTCTTTGAGTACTGTCAGATATATGGTATCCGTTATCGCTACGTTGGTAACCTTTATGAGACGACAAAACATAATGCCTATATTGATTTTGTTGGAAGGGTACCATTTGTAGAAATTCGTACGAGTGGTCTGACCTCGTGGTGACGAGTTATTAAGCGTCTTTTTGACTTGATTGTGAGTATTTTTCTCCTCATTCTCCTCATACCTTTTACACTTATAATGAGCTGTATTATCCTTCTCGAGTCTCGATGAAACCCCCTCTATACAAGTCGTCGAGTAGGGAGAGGAGGAGTGTTATTTTCTATGACAAAATTTCGATCTATGGTGCAAGATGCTGAGCAGCGAAAAAAGGAGATCATTGCTGCCAACGAACGTAGGGATGGTCCACTCTTTAAAATCACACATGATCCACGGGTGACGAGATTTGGTCGATTTATGCGAAAATGGTCTCTTGATGAATTGCCTCAGATTTTTAATGTGTTTCTCGGTGACATGAGTTTTATTGGTCCACGTCCTCATCTGCCTGATGAAGTAGCACAATATACGGATAAACAAAAACAGGTCCTTACTATCAAGCCAGGCATTACCGGTATGGCACAGGTGTATGGTCGAGATACAAATACTTTTGATCGAGAAATAGAGCTCGATCTTTTCTATATTGAGAACTGGAGCCTCCTCCTAGATACCAAGATTTTTCTTCTTACTTTTCGAGCTATTTTTCAGGGAAAATAGTTTTTATTGAGGGTCAAATATACTTTTTGGGAAACTTGTTCCAGAAAGAATCTTTGCTATTTTCCAACCTCCGTAAACTGACGAGATAATTCATACTCCATTGCAACCAAGATTGTACCATAGGTGCGGAGTCTTCTTGTCTTGACCGATATACCGTAATCCTGTTTTAGTGTAACCCATGAGTCCATGCCATGTGTAGGGGAAAGTTTCTGGGACCTCTTCATGACGATATTTTTTGAGAAATCCCTTGATTTCTTCATATGACTCGTGAGGATCATGCATCGTCGCTTCATAGTGACCATCATGAGTCATCAGACTGTCGGGTCCTCCTGTGCATATCAGACTCTGTTTTTCTGTTTTATTTTGATGCGTACGACTGGTGACATAGAAATATTTTTCTGATTTCCAATCTGTCTTGTCTTCATCTGGGAAGTAGCTGATAGCGCTTGCTTTTTTGTGAGGTGCCAAAAATCATGCCATATATCCGATCAGTCCAGAAATATTCTTATGAAAACTATGGTCTGTCGAGAGAGCATCTGCTTGATAGAGGTCTATAATATGGAAATTTTCAAACCCATTGGTGCACAAAATAATATCGGTTGTCTGTATAGTATAGTTTTCTCATTTTATCTGATTTTTTTGTTCTGGTAGGAGTCGGATTTCTCGAACTGGAGAATCTTCGTATACATTCAATCTTTCATGAAAATGTTCTATCATATATTGAAGTCATTTCTGACAAAAAAGCGCTGAATTGATGCAGGCTTTCTTCGAGGTCATCATCACAGGGAAATATTCACTTGTTTGCAGTTTTTCTGTAATAAAATCTGTCTCTACCATGATACATAGATCGGTAAAATGCTCTGGAATCTGATCCCGTAGGGACCAATTTTTGTCTATGAAAATCCCATCAAATTGAGCTCATCCGCTATCTCGTAAATATTTATTTTCTAGATGTTGTACAAGTTGGTCTATTGAACGAACTCCCATATATCCTTCACAAATCTCAAAATCTTCCTCCATTTTGAATTTGGCGACCATATCTTGGAGAGTGTCCCAACCATCAAGGAGTGCCTTTTGTCATAGGACTGCACACTCTAATCCATATTCTGATACGATTTCTTGGAATGGTTTTTCAAAATAGAGTACTACTTGTCCTGCATTATGACCCGTGGCTCCATGGGC
>JAYSSG010000042.1:0-20490 GCA_043720655.1 Candidatus Altimarinota bacterium | reverse complement strand
ATATTTTTCGATTGAGAAATTTCACCTGATCATACTCTATGATTCTTTTATTGGTGACTATGAGTATATCCAGCTCATTATTGAGCCATTGAACAAACACATACTGAATACCTATCATGCCCACTCATAAAGCTGTTAACCAAGTTAAAAGCGGTGAAAGAGTTACAAATTTTCCAATAAAAATAATAGCCACAAAAATACCACAGAGTATCAGTACTAGTGCTGATAATTGTACGAGGACAATCCAGTGTTTTCGTATAACGAGGAGGGGTATTTCTCATTGCTCAAGCTCAGTAAGTACACATCAGTGACTTCCTGGTAAATCTTCAAAAGGATTTTTTTTAATACTTTCCATAAAGATATGGTAGAGTTTTTTGTAAAAAATACAATGTTATTTTTTAATAAACACGTTAGGATCGCGAGCGTAGAGAGGATGAAGAAGTGCTACTTTTTCAGGGAAAGAAAAATTATCTAAAAAAACCTGATAATTATTACCATGACTGTGTGGTATTGTCTTTCACAGCGAAGGAATAGTTTGATTTGACGTGTACCTATCGAGATCCTCGAGAGTCGCTATTTTTACTATTGATGGAGCCGATTGATCTACATTTTCCCAAAGAAGTACTTCTGTTTTTGTGAGAGGTAAGAGCCACGGAATCGGACATTTTTGTCCATGAAAAAAATCACTGATAGTAACAGGATAGAGGGGTATTTTGAAGCTATATCCAATTGTATTGGCAACAAGAGTTGTGACACGTATACCCGTAAATCCACCAGGTCATACTATGCATACAATCGCTTCTATATTTGGATATATAACAGTATTTCGAGAAAGGAGAGCATCGATAGATTCCGTGAGTGTATCAAATTCCAAGTGCTTACCTTCCCAAGAAATGCTATCGGTGATATTTTTTTCATGGTCAAAAAGACAAATGAAGGCAGGGGAAGAGAGAGTATCAATAAAAAGTCAGGACATAGAGAGGAGCAAGAAGATATACTTACTTACGATGCAGTATAGTGAGATTGATTTTTTTGGAAGAAAAATTTGGAAGAATAGGTTTTTTGCTATAATGAAGAAGCTTTTACTTGCTAAACTTTTGTATGCTTTCTGCACTCCCAGCTCTTCTCACAAAATCTGTTGACCATCTCAAATCTGAATATTCCAAACTCCAAGCAGGACGGGCAAAACCGGAACTTATCGAGGATATTCTTGTACCTGTCTACGGAAGTAATATGCCAATAAAAAATGTAGCTACTGTCTCTGTTGTAGATCAACGGACACTTTCTATTGTACCATTTGATCGTTCGACAAACGGAGACATCACACGAGGAATTGCGGCAGCAAATATCGGTCTCAACCCTCAAGATAGAGGGGACAATATCCTCATAGTTGTACCTATGATGACAGAAGATAATCGACGGAATCTTGTCAAAATAGCGAATACTATGGCTGAAGATGCTAAAGTGGCTATTCGCAGTATCCGTAGCGACTTCCATAAAGAAATACAAAAAGGAAAAACAGAGAAAACTGAATCAGAAGATATTCTCAAGGGGTATGAAGAGGAACTCCAAAAACATATTACAGAAACAAATAAAAAAATAGAAGACCTCGTAAAAATAAAGGAAGAGGAAATCATGAAAGTATAATACATGTCGAACCAATCTTATTTTTCACACTTAATAAAGAAAAATCTTTGGATTTATTTCTTTTCTTTTCTGATGGCTCCTCTGGGATATGTCATAAAGATTATCATGACAGGAACTGTATCGCAAGAAGATTATGGTATCTTCGTTGCAGTGATTAGTTTTGTGATGATACTCTGAGCCTACAATGACTTTGGAATGGCGGAGAGTCTAAACTTTTTCCTCCCAGAACATCTCCATAAAAAAGATAAGAAAAAAATTACCGAAACCCTCTCAATAGCACTTGTAACACAGATACTTTCATCGAGCATATTAGCAATTATGCTGTTCTTTGGTTCAGGCATTTTAGCAAAGTACTATTTTGAAGCGGATTCCGCATGACCGATGTTACAGATTTTTATCATTTTCTTCTTCTGAGATAATATATTTCGTTCAATTAATACTTTTTTTCAGTCAATTCAAGATACCAAATTACAAAAATGAACTGATTTCTTGAGGAATTTACTTCAATTTATATTGATTGCCTGTGTAGCACTGTGATGAAAGGCAAGTATTGTAAATTATGCATGGGCCTATAATGGATCAGTCATATTATGAGTTATAGTTTCTTTGGTTATTCTATATTCTAAATACGCTACATATTTTACTCTCGATGGTTGGTGCTTTTCACGTGACGCGTATAAAAATATTTTTAAATATGCTATATTTGTGATGCTTTCTGCAAATGTCAGTGCATTGCTCTGACAAATAGATAAACAGATGATAGTGGTGATGCTCGGTACTACACAAGCTGGAATCTACGATATTTACCTTTCTCTTATACGGATTCCTTTTATGTTTCTCCTTCCAGGTGTCTATTTTCTTTTTCCTGTTTTCTCTGATTTACTCAAGAAACAAGACACACAGAAAGTACAAATGATCTACACGTTTACCTACGAACTTTTCTCCGTACTGGCAATCTTTATGACAAGCTTCTTTATATTTTTTGGTGACGAATTAGTATATATGCTCTTCCCAGATTATCTCACTTCAGGGAAAATTCTTCTTTATTCAAGTCCATTTTTGATCTTCAATTTTTTGCTCCAGATTGATTTTCAGCTCCTGAATGCATTATGAAAACCTCGTAAAAAAACTATTATTTTATTATTGGCACTTGGGGTAAATCTAATAACAAATTATATTTTCTTAAAACTCTGGGGAATCGTAGGTTCAGCATTTGCATCAGGTATCGGATGGGTATTTATTTGGATACTTTCTTTCCGTGAAATAAGAGAATATCTCAATCACTTTCGGTGGAATATGTTTTTGAAAAACCTCTTCGGAGTTGCTATTTTTTCTCTCCTGACGACCTATATTCATATGACAGATTTCCTATCGGGAAGACTACAAATATTTGGAGGAATACTCGGTGTTATGGTTTTGTACGGAATACTTTTTATATCGTTGAATGCAGGCGAATTTTTAAGAATAAGGAAACTGTTTAATATTGGCAAGAATCTATGATAGGAATATTTGATTCATGATCTGGATGACTCACATTTCTTGCCTCGATGCAGGCAAAGTTTCCAGAGTATTCCTATATTTATTTTTGAGATTATGAGCATTGTCCTTATGGGTCAAAAAGTCCTGAAGAAATACAAATGCTCACGATAGAAGGTGTAGAGAAGCTCTTCGATGCCGGTGCTACTATTGTTATTCTTGCTTGCAATACTGCTTCAGCATGGACACTGAGGAAATTACAAACTGAAATATTTCCAGATAAGCGTATTCTGTGAGTGACAATTCCTGGAGCTGAAAAGGTTATTGAGTTGGGTCTCAAAAAAGTAACTGTTTTTGCTACACAACAAACAGTTAACTCACGAACATATCGAGAAAGAATGGGCATACTCGATGAGACGGTCAAAATCGAAGAGGTAGCTCTTCCTGGAAGTCTTGTGCAAGAAATAGAAGCAATTCTTCCTGTGCAAAGATGTCATTCTCAAGAAGATTTCAAGAAGATTTTTGAACTCTATAGCCCTGATGGATGGAATTGTATTTCTCCTAACTGGGCAGATATTACAGACAAATATTTTTCATCGTATAGACCACAAGAGGGGATAATACTCTGATGCACACATTATTCCTATCTTCAGAAAAACCTTCAAACAATTTTTCCAAAATGTAGCATTATTGACCCCTCAGAAGAATCTGCGAAAACCCTAGTAAAGTATATAGAAAAACATCAAGTACCGATTTCTCGTAAAGGGGGGATACTATTTTTATAATTTATATGCCTATTTTTACTCTCCATATCTGATCATTTGTTCTTGCTCCTACGTGGTATGGACTCATGTATGCTCTCAGTTTTTATGGCTTTTTTGTAGCAATGAAACGACAAAAAATACCCGAAAGACAAATAGATACGCTCCTTATTTTTACTATTTTAGGAGTAGTTTTGTGAGGAAGAATCGGGTATGTACTCCTCTACAATTTTCCCTATTATAGGGAACATATTCTAGAAATACTGATGCCTTGGAAAGGGTGAATGTCATTTCATGGAGGGGCTGTATGAGTTATTATCGGATGGTACTGTGCTGCTCGTAAAATGAGAGTATCTTTTTTAAGACTTTCAGATAATCTTGTTTGGGTAGTTCCTTTGTGACTCTTACTTGGGAGAATATGAAACTATATTAATGGCGAACTTTTTGGATTGCCAGGTTACTCGTGATTTTGAAAAAAAATAATTGGAGGGGTATCTTACTTTCCTACACCACTTCTAGAAGCCCTATTAGAGGGAGTTATTCTTGGAGGAATTCTCTATTGGAAGAAAAATAATATTACATATTCAGGACAACTTGGTGTTTGGTTTCTTGGAGGATATGGTATCGCTCGATTTGCTGCAGAATTTTTCCGTACACCAGATATACAGGTAGGATATATAATGAGTAATTGGATAACAATGTGACATATTCTCTCATTGGGCATGCTAGCGATAAGTATACTAATCCATTTCTTACTGAGAAATAAAAATTCTAAAGACCAAAAAAATCTACCGAATTACTCCAAAGAGTCGCTTCAATAATTTCTTTTTCTTCTGTCCGAAGCGTACAGAGAGTCTCAAAAATATATTGAGTAAACATTGGTTCACAATATTTCGCTACTCATTTCATTTGCTGGGGAATAATATAGGGAGCATCTGTCTCGATCATTATTCTTTCAAGGGAGGATTTTTTTGCTACCTCCTGTACGCCGATCGACTGTGGATAGGTGAGTATACCTGTAAAGCTTATTTTTGTATCTGAGGAGAGAGAAAATATTTTTTCAGCAAAGTTCCAATTTTCACTAAAACAATGGATAACAAATTTTGTGAGTCATGAATTTTTGAGAGCTTCAAATGTTTTTTCAGTACAGTTTCTCGTGTGCACAACAACAGGAAGATTATATTTTATGGCCAATTCTGCCTGGGCTTCAAACCAATATTTTTGGCGGATTTTTTGAAGCTCTGCTTCAGGTTTATCTTGGGAAAGATGATATTCATCAAAACCTATTTCTCCAATACCGACAATATGTTGTCTATTTTCTCACAATATCATTTGTTCCAATTCCAAAATAGCTTCAGGAATTTTTTCTACATCAATATCTTGTGCTTCACATGGATGAATTCATATTGTAGCTTTCAGTATAGAGTATTGTTTTGCTAAGTTGATACAAGTGTGAGATGTTTCAAGACTGGTGCCAATTTGAATTGAGTGAGAAAAATTATTGTCTTTCAGATGCTCAATGGCTTCAGGAATATTTTGAGCTAATTTGCCAAGATAGAGATGGGAATGTGTATCGATAAACATTTAGATATTTTTATTGAGATAGACTGAAGGATTGAGCGAGGCGAGGTACGCAATTCCGAGCGCATCAGCGGCATCGTCAGGCGTAGGAATTTCGTCAAGCTTAAAAAGAAGTTGCACGGCTCTCCCTATTTGTCATTTGGTTGCCTTACCATTTCCACAAAGAGCTTTTTTGACTTCCAAAGGAGTGTATTCAAAGAGGGGGATAGTATGTTTTTCAAGGGAGAGAAGAATGACTCATCTACTCTGTGCGACATCGATACCAGTCTTAAGATTTGTAGAAAAAAAGAGTTTTTCCACAGCACCATGTGTTACAGAATAAGTCTTGATGACTTCATCGAGATCAGTTGCTATTTCTAGAAGTTTCTGACTTTGCGGGACTTTGGGTGTAGTGTGAATAACTCCATATATCAAAATAGTACGAATATTATTTTCTACAGAAATAACCGCAAAACCTACCGTAGTTGTTCCAGGATCAATGCCGAGAATAATTGCCATAAAAATTTAGGAGGGAATAAGAGAGGATATACTTTTTTTGGTATCGATACGTTGTCCCGCGATATCGAGCCAGACATGATATTTTCATAGAGGGAAAGACTCAAGAATATTCTTGATTTCAAGGAGCGTCTCCCGAGAAGTTTCTTTAGAAAGTTTTATAACAAGAGCATTTCCCTCTAAATCACAGACAAATTGAGTATCAAGAGAAGGGAAAAGTTGAGAGATAGTAGGCTCTTTTCCTTCTACAGACACTTCTCCTGAAATCTCCTTATCTATTTTTTCTTTCTCAGATGAGACTACAGCCTGAGAAGTACTATCACTAGATTCTTCTTCTCAAAAAAGTCACTCCGTTTTTGCAGCTTCTCGTAATTGAGATATGGTTGCTCGTTTGACCTGCTCAGCTTCAAGCGATATTTCTCGCATTTCTGGCTTTAGGGAGAGTTTTCATTTAACACAAATAATTTCTCACTCAACAATATGATGGGCTACATTTCAGTAAAACTTTGGAAATACAACAGTAGTGAATTTCCAATCAATGGCTGAACATGCCACAATAAGCATATTATCACCTTTTTTAGTCTGGATTTTTCGGATACTATCGACGTATCCAATAATTTGTACTATAGGTTTTTGTTTTTGATCTTTTTTTGGAGGGATGTCTTGATTTTCTACGAGCGATTCTGCTGCTTCAGAAGGTAGAGAAATTTCAGTACTGATTTCTCCAATTTCTTCAGCCATCAGAGGATCCTCTGTATCAATAGAATTGAGCTCATCCAAGAATTCTTTGACATAGTTCAGACCTATAGATTTTTTGATGATATAGCGATCAAGACCGTCAAGAGGATTACCAGAAATACTCATACCGATCACCGATCTTTCTTCTTTGATACGGTTCTCAAATGTCATCGGTTCACAAGCTTCAAGGATCAATCAAGAGTGATCAGGAGAGGCACCATCAAGGCTAAACATATCCATCTGTTTTGTTGTAGTTTTGTGTTCTATCTCTTTGAGAAAAAGTGACATTTTCTCGACATTGCCAAGCATTTGACCGCGTTCTCAAAAACCATCCATGGCTCCACTTTTTATAAGTGCCTCAAGTGTTTTTTTATTGATGACATCTCCTCCGGTTCGTTGAATAAAATCTTCTAATGAAACATATCGACCAGCTTCCCGTCCTCGAAGAACAGTTTCTACTGGCCCATCTCAAACCCCCTTTACAGCCTTGAGTCCAAAACGAATATTATCCTTATTGATGTAGGTAAAATGTTTCCGAGATTCATTCACATCAGGGACAAGAACCTGAATATTCTTTGATCGAGACTCATTGATTTCGAGAACGATTCTATCAGTATCATCTTCATCCGAGACCATAAGTGCTGTGAGAAATTCTGTTGGATAATAGGCTTTTAGGTATGCTGTTTGATAGGCAATCATCGAATAACATGCTGCGTGTGATTTATTGAAACCGTATCCAGCAAATGGCTCAATAATATCAGTAAAAATATAGGTTGCTAATTTTTCACTATGTCCTTGTTTGACGGCAGCTTCGATAAATTTACCTTTCTGTTCATCCATGAGTTCTTTGATTTTCTTACCCATAGCACGACGAAGAATATCCGCTTCTCCCAAAGAAAATCCAGCAAATGCTTGTACAATTTGCATAATCTGTTCCTGATAGACGGCGATACCCTGTGTAAGTTTTAAGATTTGTTCAAGAGAACTATGGGGAAATTTTACTTTTTCTTTCCCATGTTTTCGTCGAATATAGGTTGGGATATACTGGAGAGGACCTGGTCTATACAGCGATACCATAACGATGATATCTTCAAAAGTATTCGGTTCCAGCTCTTGGAGGTATCGGCGCATTCCAGCGGATTCAAACTGAAACACTCAAGTCGTATCTCATTTTGTAAAAATATCAAATACTTTTTGATCCTCCATGTTGAGCTTATCAATGTCTATCCGTATACCGTGATTATTTTCTATAATACGAAGAGCTCGGTCGATAATGGTAAGGTTTCGAAGACCCAAGAAATCCATCTTCAAAAGACCCATGTTATCGAGAGGGTAGGCAGAAAATTGTGTTACTATCCCTTGATTGTCTTTCGGTGGATGCTGAAGAGGACAGAAGTCTGTAATAGGGCTTGGGGCAATAATTACAGCACAAGCATGAACTCCAAGCTGCCTTACTGTACCTTCGAGTTTTTGAGCATTGGTAATGAGTTTTGCATGAAGTGGATTTTCTTGAATTACTCTTTGTAGATCATTATTTTCCTTTATTGCATCCGCAATAGTAATACCTGGTCTCGCTGGTATCATCTTAGAAAAGGCATTCATTTCTGAAAACGGAAGACCGAGAGCTTTCCCGACATCTTTCACCGCTGCTCGAGCAGCCAGAGTACCAAAAGTACAAATTTGTCACACCTGATCGTGACCATATTTTTCTCGCACATAATCAATCACTCTTCATCGACCCTCATCAGAGAAATCGATATCGATATCTGGCATAGAGATACGGGCAGGATTCAAAAAACGTTCAAAGAGAAGCTGATAGCGAAGAGGGTCAATATTGGTAATTCATGATAGATATGCGATGATGGCTCCGGCCGCTGATCATCGACCAGGTCAGACTGGAATACTATTTTCTCGAGCCCATCAAATGAAATCGGCTACAATAACAAAATATCCATCGAAACCCATCAAATGGACCACGGTAAGCTCGTATTCAAGACGATCAAAAATAGCTCTTTGGGTCTCAGAAAGCGAGCTATAAAATATTTCTTTTTTTTCATCTCGCCAGAGTTTTGGTAGCTCATTGAGGTCAGCAGGGGAGAGGTCCTTGAGGTTTGGGAGTTCTCATCGAATTTCTTTGTGAACACAGAAAAAAACATCCGATTCTGAGAGTGTGAAATCATAGCGTCTATTGAGCCCTTCAAAACAAGTAAGACGTAAAAGCCATTCCTGGTCGCTGAGCTTGCTTATATCATCAGGGTATGTCTCAGTATATTTCTTTTGGATGATTTTTTCCTTCTCATTGAGCTGATAAGTAGGCAATAATGGCTCTCAATGTGGAATATGAATGTCGATCATTTCGGCTATTTTTAGCGTATTCTTACACGCTTCAGGAGCGTACGCAAAAAGCTCGTTCATTTCTTCAGAAGAACGAAGAGAATAATTGCCATCAATAAGGGTACGACGATCAGGGTCATCAATTCTTCTTCCACTTCCAATACAGGATAAAAAATCTTGTGCTTCAGCCAAATCTAGACGAGAATAATGAGTATCATTTGTTCCTACGATTGGCACTCAAGAAAGTTTGGAAAGTTCAAGGAGTCTTTGATTATAAGCTCACTGCGACCCTCTGTCAGGATGTTCACAGATTTCCAGATAATAATGGTCTGGTCAAAATATCTTTGCATAGTAAGCAATTCTTTCCAGAACAAAGTCATTGGATTTTCCCGAAACAACATGCTGAGCGAGTTCCCCCATGAGATCGCCAGAGAGAGCAATGGTGTCAGATGAAAATCGTTCCAAGAGTGGAAAATCAATACGAGGTTGATTTCAAAAATTTCCATCCAGATACGCATGAGTAACGAGCTGGACGAGATTTTTATATCCTTTAAGATTTTTTGCAAGAAGTATAATGCTATACACTTTGGCATCTTTCCCTTGGTAGGTCTGCCCCTGTTCACAGATGAAGAGCTCTACGCCAATAATTGGTTTGATTCATTTTTTCTTGCAGAGGAGGTAAAATTCAAAAGCCCCATGAAGATTATTTGTATCAGTAATCGCGAGTGATTCCATTCATAGTTCTTTTGCATACGATACAAAAGCTTCAGGCTTTCAGAGTCACTGAAGGAAAGAATAATGGGTGTGGAGATGAAGATGAACAAATGACATAATATAACTTCGAGTATATGATATTTTCTTTTTTTTCTAGGGCTATTTTCCTCTCTCGTAATTATTTGCTTTATAGAGACCTTAGGTATAATGACTCTATATGGAATCTTATATTTTACAAATTGTCGTATTGGGCCTTTTTTCTTTTTGAATAGCCATGATTATTACCCCGTTTTATATTTATTTATTGAGATATTTTCACATCGCAAAACAAATCCGCACAGAAGCCTCTATGGGATGAGGACATGCGACACAATATCACGCTCTTCATGCTCACAAACAGTGAACACCAAATATGGGATGAGGTATGATACTTATAGTCGTTGCAGCTGTTGTTATTATAACTGTTTTGATGAAAACGTACGGTCCTTATTTTGGTTTCAATATTCGCTTTAGTCTCTGGAATCGTGCTGAAACTTTTCTTCCACTTTTTGCACTGTTTTCCATGGGAATACTGTGAGCTATAGATGACTTTTTGAATGTACGAAATATAGGAGGTAAAAAAGGGATGAGTGCTCGAGTAAAAATGTGAGGTATTACGCTTTTTGCATTTCTATGAGCTTGGTGGTTCTTCTCTAAACTCGGATATGATACTATTACTCTCCCTCTTTTTGGACAAATGCATATCGGTTGGAGCTACATTCTTGTATGTATTTTTTTGATTGCTTCTATGGCAAACAGTGTCAATATTACTGATGGTCTCGATGGTTTAGCAGGAGGACTCTTAGTGCAAAACTACTTTTTATACGCATTTATTACTTTTCATGAGGGTCTTTTTCTTCTGTCATCTCTTTGTATCGTGATAGCGGCATCTCTCACTGCATTTCTCTGGTTTAATATTAAGCCTGCACAGTTTTATCTCGGAGACTCATGAGCCCTAGCTCTTGGATCATGACTCGCTATCATAGCGCTTATGACGGATACTCTCCCAATATTATTCATTATCTCTCTGGTTTATTTTTGGGAAATTAGTTCTGTTATTATACAGGTGGTGAGCAAAAAACTGAGACATGGAAAGAAAGTATTTTTGATAGCGCCATTTCACCATCACCTTGAAGCACAAGGTATATCAGAAGAAACAATTGTGATGAAAACTTGGCTTATAGGTGCCATTCTATCAACCCTTGGTATTATAACTTACCTCATTCCTCCTCTTTTTTAGTATCGTCTCTATGGCATCTGCACGATCCTACATTCTTGATACAAAATCTGTTCAAAGAAATAGCCCTCTTGTTATTGCAGCTATGTTGACCTCGGTAGTAAAAAAACATTTACGAGAATCAATAATAAGAGAAGATCTCGCAGAGACAATAACCTCAGTTAATTTTTTTCAAGGCAGCGTTATCACGATAGTTACTGGTAAGCCCATTGTCAATTTTGAGCTCAGAATGCACGAGTGATCTCTCAAAGAAGTACTCAAAAAAACCCTTTCTCAGCATGGTTTTAGTGGCGATATATTTATAAATTATAAATAAATGCGCTTTATCGTACCTTTTTCTATTTGTATTACGATAAGTATTTTTTTATGGCAGAGTTTTGATATTCAAACTTACCAATCTCACCACAGAAAAGTATTTATTGGATCATCAGCAATAAGAGATACGCAAGTATTTCTCGAGAATGTACGCATTGTTCGATCTCCACAAAAAGAAGATTGGCTCATACAATATATTGATTGAGCACAGAAAGAGATAAAAATAGCTGTATATATGTTTACGCTCCCCTCTATGAGGGAAGCTCTCTTGAGAGCTCAAAAAAGAGGAGTATCTGTAGAGGTTATTCTTGAAAAAGATCCATACAATGCAACACATATCAATCGAGAAACAATACAATTTTTCCAGGAAAATAAGATTGATTTTTATGAAACTGATAACCAATATTTTTCGTTTATGCATGCAAAATATATAATCATAGACACTACCTGGATTATTGCTACAGCAAATTGGACACGAAGTAGTTTTTCATCAAATCGTGAGTTTTTCATTGTAGGAGAAGATGCCCTAATAAGCAAAGATTTAAAGAATATTTTTGAAAATGATTTTTGAGGTAAATCAGTAGCTTCTCTCGATAATCGTTTGATTGTATGACCCACTCATGCACGAGAAAGGCTTATAAAGTTTATTCAGTGAGCTCAAGAAAAAATATATCTTTATATGCCAAGCCTGACTGATGAGGAGGTTATAGTAGAATTTCAAAGAAAGTGTCAAGAATGAAAAATGATATATATACTTCTTGATAAAAGTGGAGAAAACGACAAAAAAGGTAATAAGATAAGTCAGAAATGATGCCCAGAAATCCGTCTCTTAAAGAGCCCATCACTTCATGCAAAGGCTCTGATCGTGGATAATAAAGAATGATTTGTTGGGAGTTTTAACTTCACAAAAAATTCTCTCGAGAATAATAGAGAAATAGGAATATTCATAAGTGGAAAATCTATTTCAAATATTGTCAATATATTTCAGCAAGACTGGAAAAAATCTATTGCTTTCTAGAAGGAAATAAGATAGAATAAAACTATGAAAATACGCATAGTAATCTGAATTATCGCTATAATCCTCGCTTTAGGAATCTTTTTCAAGTGGTATACTACTATACCTCCTATGCTGATTGCGGGGACAGAGAAGATACAAAATGAGAAAATTATGACACAGATATCAGAAAAATATTTGAGCTACAGGAGTCAGGAATTACTTGTATATTGATCTGGGGGAAGCCCAAGTGTGAATAAATGAATTATTAAATTTTCAGATGGAATATGGATGCTGCGCTCTATTGATCCAACAGGAATTGTTTCATTCTCTGGACCAAATGAAATAATTTGAACTATAAAAGGGAGAGGGACTGTATTTCTTGATTTTAAAAACAATATCTTACTCAGTGTAGATGCCCTGGTACTTGGAGCAAATAACAGTAAGCTTTTGCCATCTTTTTATATTCAGAATGGTAAAAAAATGTTTTACGATCTCGGAAGTATAGAGAGTGTAGTAAATAAAGAATTATGGGAAACTTATAAGGGGAATGCTATTAGGGATGAGAAAGCTATATATAGCGGGTTTTCTGATGAAGAAATCGTAAAAAACATAAATATTCTCCTAGAACGAGAACCAAAAAAAGAAAATTCATGAAACACCTATTTTAGAAAAGATGTACGTTTACGTACTATTTTAGAAGACATTCTTCGCTATATGGATACTGTGAAAAAACAAAAAAAATGTGGAGAAAGTGCAGGATCATGTGTACGATTTATTAGTACAAATATTGACGAAGGAAAAAAAATAGATCCAGATATTTTTCTATGACTAGAAGACCCACTCATAATGTGGGCTAAAAAGAATAGTAATCTAGAGGTAGATTTCTCATGGGAAGCTATTTTTCAAAAATACCATACCAGCGTCCTTTTGAGAGATCCTCTAGCGGTAAATACCCGGGATAGTGCTATAGTAGGTATGATACAGTCATCACAAAATCCTACCTATGAAATGTGGCTCTACCTCACCTACATACTCTCAAAAGAAAAAAAATGAAGTCCATATTCTCTCAAAATTATGACTGAGATGATCCGCCTCGGAGAATTATTAAAAAATGATATCGAGCATAAAGATGCTATAATAGAGGAGTCTAACAAGGCTCTTTCTAATCTGAGAAAGGTTCTCGAAGAATCATATTTTGATAAAAAAGATGACTACTTGTTTGTGCTAAAACAAAATTTAAAAGATGAAAAATGACAGAAAATAGATACGATAATATTTGTGAATGATCTCAATCAACTCATATCAGAAATCGATAAATCAACACTCTTTTTGGAGTATCCAGATTTTAGAGTTCTTCGGAGACATCTTTCATGGTTTACGTGTATTTTTCAAAAAAATGCAGAGTACCTCCAGGATATAAGAATATGCCGAGGAGAGCTCTAGAGCTTGATAGAAATATATTTTTCATACAATCAGTATTAATATGAAAAAAATACTTATTTATTGACGTGGCAAAGTAGGACAATCTATCGCTCATTTCTGTGAGAGAATGAAATATTCCTATGAAATGACCGATGACAATACTACTCTAGAAAATTTTGATGATTTCGATGCTATAGTTCCATCTCCTGGAGTACCATCTTCTCATAAAATATATGCGACTGGAAAGGTTATCTCCGAGCTTGATTTTCTCTATCCTTCAGTGCCTTCTGGATTTCAGATACATGCTGTGACTGGCACGGATGGAAAGTCTACTACATCTTGGATTCTCTACAATTTTCTAAAACTCTGACTTCCAGATGTGCCTGTATATTTATGAGGTAATTTTGGTACGCCCTTTGCGGATATAATAGAGCACATAAAGACGCTTGAGCAAAAAGCTGGACATATTGTTCTCGAGGTGTCTAGTTTTATGGCATACCATATTGAGACTTTTACTGCTCATAACAGTATTTTAACCAATCTTCATCCCGATCATCTCGATTGGCACAAAGATTTACATGAGTATTATTATGCAAAACTCAATCTCCTAGGACATACTAAAAATACTATTCTCTATCCAAAATCAATCATACCTCTCTTTCCTGAGATTGTTGATTTCCCTATAGAATCAATTGTACTTTGAGACTATGTCGTCCAGATTTCTGATGGAATTTTACAGCTCAAAGAAGATTTATTTTTAGATATCTCAGAACGTCAACTCTATGGAGATCATAATCTCAAAAATATATACTTTGCAGCTTTATTAGCAGTAAAAATAGGTATACCTGTGAAGAAACTTTCTGAAATTTTATCAAAAATACCAGCCCTACAACATAGATTACAAAAAGTTTCTAATAAAGACCAGAAAGTGTGGATTGATGATAGTAAATCAACCACAGCACAATCACTCTACGCAGCACTCTCTGCATTTGCTCCAAAGAAAGTGCACTTAATAGTTGGAGGAAAAAATAAATGAGACCCTTTTGAGCATCTCTCTGAGCATCTCTCTGAACACTGCGCACAGTGTGTTGCAATTGGTGAAACCAAGCACCTGTTTTTACAGGCTGCACATGAAGCATTTATTCCTGCAATTCCGAGCGCAAGTATGGAAGAGGCTGTGAAATATCTCTCAGAAAATACCTCACCATGAGATATCATTTTACTTTCTCCAGGGTGTGCTAGCTTTGATATGTTTCAGGATTATGAAGAGCGGTCAAGAAAATTTGTAGAAGCTATCGATCAGAATTAATATATTCCGTATTATCCAGAGCTCTTAGCAATACGAAAAGACTCGACCAAATAAAGAGTTATGTATACTTACATGCATATCTCTTTATTTTTTTATGAATCACCCCCCTAAAACTTCATCAGAATATTCTGATTCTAAGTATCTTCTTATACTTTTCACTCTTATTTCTGTTGTCTTATTTTTCGTCTTTTTGATATATTTTATTTACGGGCAAAAACAGTTTACCCAAGGAACAATATCAAGTGAAATACAAAATATAGAAGAATTGCGTCGCACCAATAATCTCACAGCAAAAAACACAAAAACAGGATCCACAACAACTAACACGCAAGTATGAGCTATTAATCCCAATGCAGACGTCAGCCGATATAATCCAAGAGATCAAGACACTTTGAAGCTCAGCGGTAGAAGCCTTCTTGATAAATATTTTTCTTCGATTCAGTCTGGAGAATATCGATTAGCATGCTCGTTGCTTTCAAACACTATTTGCAATGCAAAACGTGATATATTCAGTTTCTCACAATTTTTAGAAAAAATGAATGGTGGATATCAAGTAAAATCAATCACTCAAGCACAAGAACAAAAACCAACTGAAGCGATTTACTGTGTAGAATATACCTATACTCTTAAATCAGATCTTAATCCACAACCTGTGAGTGAATTCTTCCAGTACCGTATCAAATCACGACCTGACGGATCTGAAGAAATTTCTGCTCGTGTGTGTGAAAAAATAGTAAAGGATGGAAGAGAAAGGCCTTGCCCGATAATCACTCCAAAGAAATATTGTTTCTAGGAAATATTAAAAAGAAATGCTCGATAAATGGCGTAACTGAAGAGAATAATAAGTACTCAAATAATTGCATATGTGATAATTTTTTTGGCTTTTTCAGATTTTTCCTCATCACCTCCGCCAGTCAAAATAAGAAAACCTGCATACATAATCATAATCATTGTCACAAGAGCGATAAAACCATTCAAAAAAACAATAATCTTCACGGCAGTTCCCAGAAAAATACTTGTATCAAAAACACGATTTGTACATTCTGTAGATATTCCGAAGAGCTTACTTCATCCACAATTACTTCATCCGTATGCCATTCTGACGATTGGTTCAGCAACCAGCATAATGATGAAGCCTATGGTGGATGTGATAAAAATACTTTTCCCTTTTTGAAAACCCTCTTCATCTCAACCGGCAAATATGATAGTATAAAAAGCGTACACAATTGCTATAAAAAAACAAATAGCAGCTATGTACCGCAGGAAATTTAGGAGAGGATATATGATATTGATAGTAGCTCGATAAATAGTACCTACATTCAGTTCTGTACCTCAGCTACGCAGTACGGTATCACTTAATGTCTTCATAAAACCATATGAAATAGATACAAGAAAAAGTCATAATATACTCCATATGAGAGTCTTTGACCACTTCGAGAAATCCTCTTCTCCATTACTGGATACAAAAAGCTGTATGGCTGCAAAAAAAGCGACTATAACAGCAATAACAAACAAAAAACCTGCAAGAACAAAAAATATATTAAAGAGTAAATTCTGCACTCATCTTCCATCCAGTGATGAATTAAGGATTTTATGATAATAATATCCTGGAGTCGATCCAAGAGTATCAAATCATGGAGTCGCTGCTAAAGCAAAAGAAGAGAGGATGAGAAGAGTGAAAGGCAGGAGGTACTTAAAAATATTTTTCATATAATTTTATGTTGAAGGGGTATTATCTGACGTTGTAACAAGTGTTTCTTCTTCTATTTTTGTGATACCCAGTCGTGCCTCGATTTCCATATCGACATAGATTTTTTTACGTCCATACATTTTACGAGAATATTCTTTGATGATTTTTGCTGCACGATCATTGCGATAAAAATTATCCCAAATAGTTTTGATATCAAACGGACGAGTAGAAGCATTATCTATATTGAGCTTGCAGTAGGTGGTGAAGTTGGCTATACCGATAATGTCTTGTTGTGAGAGAGTAGGAGCATACTCTTTTTCTAGGTATTCTGCATCATCGGCACCCACTTTAAACGACATCATCGTTCCGACGTTACCAAACACTGCATCTTTAATAGATGGCTTGTCTCATTTTGACGATTTCTGTGCCCCACCAATCTGTGCAATATACTGATGTGCCATAATAAGAGCTAACTTATATTTACGAGCTTCTGAGAGAATTTCTCAAAATGTATCAGTTGCAAAGTTTTGAAACTCATCGACATAAAAATAAAATTCTTTTCGATCTTTTTCCGGAGTGTCAGCGCGACTCATCGCTGCCATATTTACTTTTGAGACAAATATCAAACCAAGGAGTTGAGCATTGAGATCTCCGATTTTACCCTTTGAAAGATTTACCAAGAGACATCGCCTATTATCCATTATTTCTCGTATATTAAAGGCTGATTTTGGTTGACCTATGATATTACGAATGGTTGTATTGGTGATGAAGGGTCCAAATTTCGCTGAAAAATAAGGAATCATTTCTTGTTTTTCTCGGTCACCTGTTTGTGCATACTCATGTTCCCAAAATGCTTTGACGACAGGATTTTTGACTTTACTGACTTTATACTTCATAAATGCATCGTCAACAAAAAGTCGAGGCACATCGATGAGTGTCCCTCCATCTTCCTCATCATCCATGAGGGTGAGTGCTCCATTTCGGAAATAATGCTGAATACGAGGTCCAAAGACTTCTTCATCAAATATTTTAATAAAGATAGAAGTAGCATCCAGAGCAGCTCTGTCTTTTTCAATAGCACGCAGGTCCGGGTCGGTCGCAATCACTTCGAGCATATTCATACCCATTGGACGCTCGTAATCTGAAGGGTCAAATATGACCATATCCTTCGCTCGTTCTTTTGGGGTAAAGGAGAGGATATCCTCTATAAGGTCTCCATGTGGATCGATAACGCCGATACCATCACCCGCCCAGAGATCTTGCCGTGCGAGATATCCAATCAAAACGGATTTACCTCCTCACGATTTACCAATAATATAATGATGTCTTCCACGATCTTTTTTATCAAAATAAATAGGACTTTTCTTATTTCTGTATTCATTCCATCAGAGTAAAACCGCATCTTTGTAAACAGGAAATCCTCCCAGCATACGAGTTTGTTCACTAGATTTTGGCATTTTTCCAGCATCTTTTGGTTGTCATCGCTTTTCACCATCAGTTTCCATCAAGAGTTCTTCATCTTTTTCTGTCATAAAGCCATCATTTTTTCCACGAAGAATATTTCCATACTTATCTGTTTTGAGTCGAGTACCGTCTTCTGCGAGAATATAATCTCCTTCACGTACATAGTCAGCCATAAGAAGTATGTCTTTTGGAGTTTTGAGGTTGATAGGTGGGGAGACTTTTTTATACCCGAGCCACACAATAATAGGGGATTTGTTGTAGTTAATATCGGGAAAATGGTAGAGTGTTGTCAATTCATCGACACTATACGGACTTTTTCGTGTGAAAAAACCCAGCAATTTGTAGTCAAAACAAATTCTATGAATCGTCCGAACAAGCCCACGGAAAATTCCTTCAAACATCTGATTATTATCCAAACTATTGCAATACTCATTAGTATACACACTCGTAGAAGCAAGCATACTATCAATACCATTTTGAGCTGACGCAGCCGAGTTACTTCCAACTAAAACTATAATACTGGCTTCAAAAGAATTCTGTGCTGCACTTTCTCCCACCATTTTTTGAGCTTCTTGTTCGGCTTGGTTAAATATCTTATACGAATCTCCACCCCCCGCTCATGGAGCATTTGAGGCATCAGGCTTATTTTGTACAAAGTTATTAACGAGCCAGCCAATAGGGGAGAGTATTTTACCTATCATTCACCAAGAAAGAAGCCACGAACCTCACCGTTTGTATTTTCATTTACTGTAGTTAGAGGCTATTTCTTTTGCCTTTTTATTATATCCATGAGAAAGAGGTTTTGTAATAATCTGAAAAATTGCTACATCGTCATGCTGAAGACCACCAAATACATTTGTGATTGTGGCAAGAGGATCTTCTTCAAAATACTTATAAGTCTTAATGGGGAAATACTTATCATCACTTTTTCAAATACTTGTGGTACGAACGACAGAATGATTCCCAGAAAAATCAACATATTCTTTTTTATCGCGAAGTACCACTTCAGCATCCGTATAAACGGAAGTAATCGTTTGAGATATGGTAGGAAATAGAGACTTGTAAGTCACAAGAAAAAAATAGACCTGTCATTCCCTATAGACTATTTCATAAGAGAGCTTGATATGATGAAAGAAAAAATTGGTGATTGTATAGCGTAGAGATGTTGAAGGTATTTTCCAAAGTGCATTATGTACGAGATTCATGATACCTGCTTTTTCTTTGAAATCTTTTTTTGTTTCATGCTCTTTATCGAGCTTACTATCTGAGCGAGGCAAAGTCACTTGTATGTAGACTAGTTTTCGAGATAGAAGTATCTCAACTGTTAATCGAATTGCCTTTATAAGTAAGACAAAAAAGATAATATAGAAGACAGTTACGAGAGCCAGACTCAAAAGTCCTCAATCTTGCTCTGTAGGTGAGTTTTTTGAAACAATTGGAGCAGGAACTGTTTGTGTCGTACCTGTAGGAAGAAATATATTGCGAGCCATAATCTTATTGTAGCTTATTATCCTTTTTATTACAAATTTTATAGGGTATTTAGGAGATTTCAGACACAATATGAATTGACTTATATTTTGATTTTATTGTAAGTAAAAACTATTTTTCTCTCTTTAGTCATTATGGTATATACTGAGAGCATGAAAATACGTCCTTCACTTCTTGCTGCAAACCTTTCAGAGATAGACAAAGAAATAGCCTCTATACTTTCCTCAAGCATACAAAGTATTCATTTTGATATATGAGATGGATTATTTGTACCTTCTATGATGCTGCAGATATCCTTACTTGATAAGATTCCTAAAAAAACCTGTGCTGATATACATTTGATAGTACAGTATCCTTCGAAATATTTTCCCCAAATTCTCGAATATAGACAAGTAACAGCTGTAGCCTTTCATATTGAAAGCCTTGAGAATATTCGTGAAAATATAAGCTATTTACGAGAAAACGGTAGGGAAGTGGGACTTGCTATCCTACCAGGCACGCCATGAACCCATCTCGACCCATACCTTCTTGAGATAGATTATGTGTTGATCATGACAGTAAAAGGGTGATTTTCAGGAACTCCATTTATACCTGAAGTTCTTCAAAAAATAAAAGAAATACATGGGAAAAGACCAGAGCTCACCATTGTAGTTGACTGATGAATCAATCTTGAAACGGCTGAATTGTGCGCTAATCAATGAGCGAGTGAAGCTGTCGTAGGCTCAGCCCTCTTTTCACAAAAAAACAGGAAAAAATACTTAGGACTTCTCTCAAAAATAGCGC
>JAYSSG010000041.1:0-21475 GCA_043720655.1 Candidatus Altimarinota bacterium | reverse complement strand
CAATTGGAGCATTGATTTTCTCTCAGCGTTCTGGCGGTATCGGTAAACCACGTATCTCCCTTGGAGCCGGTATTGGAGGGGTCAAAGAATCAGCCTCTCGTTTTTTGAAGCGTCTTTTTCCATAAGCCTTCATTCATCTACAACATTACTATTATCTTTTCTTTTTTACTATGGCTACCGCAAAAACTACAAAAAAAAGCTCATGAGCTCTCAAAGGTCTTTTCCTCAAAGACGAACTGTATCAACCACAAGAAGTGAATATGTCTCAGATGATTTCACCTATTGCCAGTATCAAGGTAGTAGGGTGTGGAGGAGCAGGACAAAATACTATCAATCGTATGATTGAAAGTGGTCTCTCTGGTGTAGAATTTATCTCTATCAACACTGATAATCAAGCTATCTACAATTCTCTTGCACCAATGAAGCTCAGTATCGGTCCTGTGACCACGCGTGGTCTCGGAGCTGGTGGTGATCCTGAGCGAGGGAAAAAAGCAGCTGAAGAATCTATCGAAGATATACGTAGCGCTCTTGCGGGAGCAGATATGGTATTTGTGACGTGTGGTCTCGGTGGAGGTACTGGTTCTGGAGCAGCACCAGTTGTGGCAGAAGTAGCTCGTGATATGGGTGTTCTCGTCGTCGGTGTTGTCACAAAACCATTTGCTTTCGAAGGACAACGACGAAACAATCAAGCGCTTGAAGCGTATGATATTCTCAAAGGAAAAGTAGACACTCTGATTACTATTCCAAATGATCGAATTCTCACTATTATTGATAAAAAGACGCCACTTCTCGATGCGTTCCGTATCGTCGATGAAGTCCTCTCAAATGGTGTACAGGGTATATCAGATTTGATTACACAACCAGGACTCATCAACGTCGACTTCGCCGATGTCAAATCTGTGATGCAAAATGCAGGTTCTGCTCTCATGGGTATCGGATATGGTCGTGGTGAATCTCGTGCAACTGATGCAGCTCGTGCAGCTATCGAGAGTCCACTTCTCGAACTCTCTATTATGGGTGCTCGGGGACTTGTCTTCAATATTACTGGTGGGCATGATCTCTCAATGTTTGAAGTTGATGAAGCAGCTCGTGTTATTACATCAGCCTGTGATCAGGATGCAAATATTATTTTTGGAGCAACGATTGATCCAGATTTTGAAGAAGGTGAAATCAAGATTACTGTGATTGCAACAGGATTCGATGAATCTCAAGTGACTATTCGACATGACAGCGGATCACTTCCACGTCCATCAGCCGGAGGATCATCATTTGGTCGCCGTGTACTCGGCGTACAACAGCCAAGTACTCCCACTCCTATTGATACGACTGGTGCTCAAGAGGATCTGGATATTCCAGCATTCCTCAGAAATCGTAAATAAACTATGTTCATAGCCTTTGAATGAGTCGACTGAGCTGGGAAAGACACTCAACTCAAGCTCTTCTTGAATCATCTCGTTGATGCAGATAAACATCGGGTGCTTCTGAAATCTCGTGAACCATCTCGTATGACACCAGCAGGAAAGAGGCTCAACGATATAGCACAGCAACATATCCAAATATCATCACAGGAAACAGCTGAGTTATTTGCTTCAGATCGAAGAGGTCTTGAACCGTTTCGGAAGTGACTCTTGGAATCTGATATCTGGATTATTTCGTCACGATGTGATCTTACGACCTATGCCTATCAGGGGTATGCGAGTGATATCAGTTTTGATATCATTTATGAGCTCCATAGAGATATTCTCAGGCCAGATATAGTGATTTTTATTGATATTTCTGTAGAGACAATGCTTTCCCGTCTAGGATCTCGCTCTGGAGCTAAAGAACTCTATGAACAAGAAGATTTTCTCAGAAAATGTCATGAAGGATATCGGAAGGCTATCGAGTATCTTCGATGAAAAGGTGAGAAAATTATTATTGTTGATGGAGAGTGAAGTGTGCAAGATGTCGAAAAGAAGGTTTGGGAAAGTCTTGAAATAGAATTTTTTAAATAATCAGTTTATGAAAAAAATAAAGACACTTCTTTGTAAGGCGTGTTCAGTTTATACAGAAGAAGGTTTGAGTGGATTTTTTGATAGAGCCAAAAGGAGAACAGACATATATAGGGAAATAGGAATATTAAATACTATACATAATTTAAAAGGAAAGTTTTTGGAATTAAGACAAGGAAGATATTCTCTGCAATATGCTTATTCAAAGAATTTTTTTGCATTCAATCTCAATGATAGTCGTCCAATGGCTGAATATTTGGCACCAAAAATTATGAAAGCTCTCCATGTTACGTCTGTCATAGATCTTGGTTGTGCAACGGGTCACTGGATCAACGCTTTCGAAAAAACAGGTATCGAAGTACTCGGAATAGAAGGGGCAGAAAACGCTAAAGCTTCGCTCGTGTGCACACCAGACAAAGTTATCTTTGCTGATTTACGAGACCCTCTTGCAATAAAGGGGCATTTTGATATAGTTATGTCGATTGAGGTTGCAGAACATATTGAGCATAAATTTGTTAATATTTATATAGATAATATGATATGTTTCAGTCCAAAACTTATTATGATGACAGCGGCAATTCCGGGGCAAGGCGGACAATTTCACGTCAATGAACAAGAAAGTGATTACTGGGACGCATTATTTTTAGAAAGATGATATAAGAGAATAAAAATAGTAGAGCATCTTATTGCAGATTTTGTGGAAGAAGCCAAGAATGAGCCAAATCCACCAGAAGTTATGCGCAACCCATCCATCAAACATACGGGTGTATTTATACCATTTTGGATGCCTAGAAATTTATTAATATACTCAAATAGACCAAACGATTTTGACTATCTAAAGACAGTATAAATTTTAATACGATAACAATATGATAAAAACAGCATTAGTATGTGGAGCAGGAGGTTTTATTGGAGGGCACTTAGTTAAAAGACTCAAGAATGAAGGGTATTGGGTAAGAGGCGTAGATCTCAAATATCATGAGTTTACTCAAAGTGTTGCGGATGAATTTTGCATCGCCGATCTCAGAGATATTCAACAAGTAAAAAAATCTTTATTACTTGATTGATCAGATAAAAAATTTGATGAAGTCTATCAACTGGCTGCCGATATGGGCGGTGCGGGGTATATATTTACTGGAGACCATGATGTAGATATTATGCATAATTCGGCACAAATAAATTTAAATTTTGTTGCTCATTATGAGAGATATAAGCAATTATTTTATTCTTCTTCTGCATGTGTATATGCAGAGGAGAAGCAACTTACAGCATATCATGCTGGGCTGAAAGAATCGGATGCCTATCCAGCACATCCTGATTCGGAATATGGTTGGGAAAAGCTCTTCAGTGAAAGAATATTTCTCGCCATGATGAAAAATAAGGGTGTTCCTGTCAAAATTGCGAGATTTCATAATATTTACGGTCCTGAAGGTACTTGGAATGGTGGTAAAGAAAAAGTTCCTGCGGCGATATGTCGGAAGATTGCAATGGCGAAAAATGGTGCAAAAATTGAAATTTGGGGTGACGGTGAACAGACGAGATCTTTTTTGTATATTGACGAGTGTTTAGAGGGTGTAAGAAGGCTCATGAATTCTGATTTTACTGGACCAGTAAATATTGGTTCCGATGAGGATATTTCGATCAATAATCTTGCACGTATGGTTGCAGATATTGCTGGTAAAAACATAATATTAGAACATAAAGCCGGTCCTATAGGTGTAATTGGACGAAATTCAGATAATACACTCATACAAGAAAAAACTCATTGGACTCCAAATTATCCCTTAAGAACATGAATGGAACAGGTGTATGCTTGGATAGAAGGACAGGTCACTGTGTAGATTTATATATGATATTCTTTATTTTTTCGATAGCAAAACAATATGAAAAGTCCAAGAATGAAAATCTATGCCACGTATTCAGCTTCGTATGAATTACTTCTGAATGATTTTTTTCTTCCTTCTCTTAAAAATACAGATCTAGAAATTGTTACCAGAAAGATTGATTCAGTTGGTTCGGGTATTTTTGGATCTGAAAGCTGGTCTCAGACAATGTTAAAAAAAGTTAATTTTACTATAGAAGCAGTACAAGAAAATTTTGGTCATATTTTTATTGTTTCTGATGTAGATGTACAGTTTTTTAAAAATATCTCACAAAATCTTATAATGCACCTCGAAGATAAGGATATAGTTTTTCAGTCTGATGACTACTTTTGACGTATTAATGCATGATTCTTTGCTTGTAGAGGAAATGATGTTATGTTGTGATTTTGGAAAGAAGTAAAAAATAGGCTTGAAAAATCTATAGCCTCGGGAGAGATACATATTTTTGCGGAACAGCATTTTATAAGAGAGATTTTAGCTAAACAGCCACGAAATATTCGGTATGGTATTCTTCCTGTAGACGAATACTGCAGCCCTCGAATGGAGTATATACCAAATAAAAAGATATTCTTATCAGAAACTCTGCGCATGTATCACACTACCTGGACTTCTGGTATAGAAAATAAAAAATATCATTGAGAGCAGGTTCGTAGCCTTGTACAGCGGAATTTCTTGCTAAAAATGAGTCATTTTTATGTAGGATACTATGTCACAGTCTTGGTACATATAAATTTTTTTGTCGTACGCGAGGGGGCGATTTTCTGGGAGAAATACCAAAATTTATATAAGAGGATATTGAGTACTTTCTCTTCTAATATATTTATTTTTATGAACAAAGGTCTTCAAGTTGTGCAACAAATATATTTTTGTATACTGTATAGTATAAAAAAGCGAGACTATAGTTGTTATCCCTTTATCGGTGATATCATCTGGCACAGACACCATGATATCAATCTGCCGGAAAAACCAGTCATTTTTCATAGTTCTAAAAATGGCTTCTTCTCAATTTTAATAGAGGCGATTGGGTATCTAGATTATTGTGAAAAAAGAGGGCATAGTCCCAAAATTGTACTCGACACTTGATACTATCTCGATGTATGAAAAGGATCAAATTGGTGGGAATATTATTTTGAAAGAGTGCTGATGAAGGGTAATAAGAGGTATGCTAATGAAGGTGAGCAAAGGGGGATATTGCCAGAGTATGAAAATGCATTTTGAGACTATAGTAGGTCGTACCTCAGCCTCAATCGAAAAAATGAACTTTTCAGAAAATATATCAAAATACATGACACTCTTCTCGAGGAAATCGATATATTCGTCAGAGAGGAGTTTCGGGATTTTTATATTATAGGATGTCATATCAGGTGAACCGATAAAAGAACCAAAATTCGCCGTAAATATTCTATCGAAACTGTTATAGAAGGGATTAATAGGATAGCACAGGATAAGAATAACTATAAGATTTTTTTGGCTACAGATGATCAAGAATATTATCTCAAAATGAAAGCAATCTATAAGGATAAAATTATTTCAAGAGATTGTTCTAGATTTCATGGAGATATACTCAAGGATATAAATTATCGCGGGTATGATATCGGAAAAGAAGTCTTGACAGATGGTTTGATTTTATCTAAATGCCATTATTTTATTGGCGGATCTTCCAATGTTTCCCATGCCGTTCTTGTTATTAATCCAAATATACAACATAAAATTATCAAATTTAACTGTTAGACTTTTCGATATCGGAGGATATTTTTGACACTCGAAACTCCCGTGGAAAAATTCAAGACAGTGTGTTGAGAAAAACAATATTCTTCCAGAAGAAACCTTCTTATTCATCTTAATCATCGAATAACGGTATAAGTTGTTGAAATACAATATATTATGAACAAAAATACAAAAATAATATTCTATCAAATAGGCCCAAGTTGGTACCTTCCATATACTCTTTATCAGGCAAAACATAGCTGTCCAAATACTGAGATAATTGTGTTAGGAGAAAATACCAATATTTCAGGTATTACACATGTCTCGCTCGATGATATCAGTTACTCCTCAGCTATGCAGAGGTTTCAGGATCACTATGTGCATATGACTACTAATGAGGAGAAAATTGAATTGCACTACTTTTTAAGGTGGTTTTTTTTACTGGAATATATGCAGAAAAATCACATTGATTCTATTTTTTATTTTGATTGCGATGTGCTTTTGTATAGTTCAGTTTCAGATATTCTACATGCCTATTCTGACATAGTTTTTGATTGTGCTCTTTTAGTTCCAGATCAAGACCATTCTTCTTTTGCTGATTGGGCTGTATCTGGGCATTCGAGTTATTGGACATTGGAAAGATTAGAAGAATTTTGTGATTTTCTGATTGAGAGCTATTCTCAAGAAAAATATATGAAACTCTACCAAGCAAAGTGGAATTGGCATAGAGAGACGAAAACAGAATGAGGCATATGTGATATGGCGGCACTTTATTTATTTTGGCGAGAACGTCAGGATTCGATACTCAACTGGGCTATGAAGTATAATGGAAATGTTTTTGACTATTTCCTGTGTGAGAGTCGAGGTGAAAAACAAAATGAATATGTCATGCATCAGGGGATCAAGAAAATTACCTTCGTCAATAAAAAACCCATGTTTACCGTCAAAGAAACTGGAGAAATGATTCGTGTTCATGGGGTTCATTTTCAAGGTTTTATTGGAAAATTTTTAATACCATTGCACTATAAATGAGTGATATTTAAGGGGAAAATATTCAGTGATATTTATGCATATTGCATACGATGAAAAATATCTATTAGAAAGATATTACGGAATCTTTTGAAATGTATTTCACCTAAAATGTATAGCGTCTTAGAATCGTATCTTCGTAATAAAAAATTTCATTAAATACAAAAAAATGATTTCTCAAAAAACTTCTTTACCCTATGATTATCTCATAGTCTGAGCTGGCATGGCTGGGTCAGTTCTTGCGGAACGTCTTGCTTCTATCGGGCAAAAAATACTTGTTGTGGAAAGTAGAGACCACATTGGGGAAACTGTTATCATTTTTATGATGAGCATGGTATTTTCGTACCGATTCCGATGAGGTTTTTAAATACCTTTCTCGATTTACAGAGTGGCACTACCATGAGTACACAGTACGAGTAAAAATAAGGGACCCATATTGTCCAGTACCCGCTCAGGAAAATCATGCGATATATGCGCAGTATTTCAATCTCGCAAAACAAAATAATGATGGTATCTTCTTAGGAAGATAAGTAAAATATACATATATAAATATGGATGAAGTAGTTATGATAGTCCTAACAGCATTTTCTGATATTCAAAAAGATTTTTTTAATATATGAAAAACACTATACTCTACACGATAAATAATTAAAAGTATGTTAAAAGTCTATGCCGTATATTCAAAATCTCATCAAAATCTTTTTGATAAGTATTTCTTTCCCTCCCTCCAGAATACCGATCTAGAGCTCCATGTAAAAAAATGCCAGGAAATAGGATCTTGAGAATATTTGCAGGAAGACTATTTGAAGAGTATTTTATATAAAGTAGATACCATAATTCAAGCTATACGAGATAATCATAATGGTATTTTTATTTTTTCAGATGTTGATATTATTTTTTTTCAAAAGGTTTCTGAAGACCTCATATTCTTATTAGGAGATAATGATATTGTTTTTCTATCTGATAATTATAGAAAAACCATTGCTTGTACTGGATTTTTTATTTGTCGTGGTAACGTAAGAACTCTGAATCTTTGGATGAAATGCAGGAAAAGATTAGAACATGCGATTTTAGAGAAAATACAAATGCATGATCAGGATTTTATGAATGAAATTCTACACGAAAAACCCAAGATAGTAAAGTTTGGATATTTACCATTAGATAGATATTATTGCCCAAGAGATTTTTTGAAGTTAGAAAATATTTTCCCAATACCGAATAACATTTGTATATACCATGCAAATTGGATTATTCAAACACAGAATATATCCTGAATTCAGCATAAAGAACTCTTGCTGGATAAAGTACAAGAGATAATACGTAGCCGCAGAGGTATATCATCTCTACGATATTTTATGCGATATTTTAGCAGACTACCTTTTCATATCCTTATGTATTATATATCAGTAGTGAAAAAAATAATTCTCAAAATATATAAAATCCATAGCAAGAACAGAAAAATATAATTTTTTATTATGTCACCATCTATCTCTATCATAGTGCCTGTTTACAATGTTGAGCTATATCTAGATCAATGTCTTCAATCCATAATATGTCAATCAAAAAAAGATATTGAGATTATTTGTATTAACGATGGATCTACAGATTCTTCTCTCGCAATCCTTCAGAAATATGCAAATCTTGATAAAAGGATTATCATAATTGACCAACAGAATGAATGACTCTGAAAAACATACAATATTTGACTCGATCATGCCAAGTGAAAATATATAGGTTTTGTAGAGCCAGACGACTACATTGCTCGGACCATGTATGAAGAGCTTTACCAGAAGATAGAAGCAGATGATTCAGATGTTGCAAGATGTAGTTTTTATAACGTATATTCTGATGGAAACATAGAAGAATCAAAATCATCTTTTTTGTATAAAAAAATTAAAGAAACAAAACCATTCAGCCCCTTAGATCATCCGGATATTTTCTTAGGTCATTCTGCTATTTGGTCATGATTGTATAGAAAAATAATTCTTTTAGAGAACGATATTCGCTTTATGCAAACTCCTGGAGCATCATTTCAGGATGCTCCTTTTTGGTTTGAAGTTCTTAGCCGAGTAGAGAAAATATCTCTTATTCATAAGTCATATTATTATTATCGTATTCATCCTGGACAGTCAGTTAAAAACTGAAATGCCCATTTTTGGAAAAATATTTTTATCCAAATTGATACTAGGATCCAGAAAGTAGAACCAAAAAAATATAAATCTCTGATTTTTATACGCCTTCGGCGATCTATCGCCGAATATACGTGGTGAGTGTACTGCTTATCAAAAGCACAAGAAAGAGTGCTCGCTAGATACATAAAACAAGATTATTGAGATGGAAAATATGATAGCATAGCTCATGATTTACCATTTTTTGAAAAAATAATCTACTATATATTACGATATAGGATGACATATATACTTTCCTATATTTGGAGAGTAAAGATTCTTTTTTTAGGAAGATAGATATTATTTTTTATCGCATTTCCCACACCGACACCATTCTTTCAATTTCGTGTTAACACAGTGACATTTCCTTGCTGTACAAACGTATCTTCCAAAAAGGACTATTGCATGATGCATAGTTCTTTTTTGTTCATCCGTGAGGAGTTTTTCAAGTTTTTTATCTGTTTCTGCGGGAGTTTTTGTTTTCACAATTCCCATACGATTCATCACTCGATGAATGTGAGTATCAACTCCTATGTGAGGAGCATCGTAGAGATGGGCGAGAACGACTTTTGCCGTTTTGATACCAACACCAGGGAGAGTCTGTATCTCAGTAAGACTATTGGGAATCTCACCATCATAGTCTGTGAGGAGTTTTTTTCCTGCTTCAAAAATGTGTCTTGTTTTAACACGATAATAATTTACAGAACGAAGTAATGTTTCTACTTTTTCTTGTTCAATTTTCAGGAGATCTGAAGGAGTTTTCACGACTTCAAAGAGTTTTTTCGTAGCCTTATTGACCCCCTTATCCGTCATCTGAGCAGAGAGCATCACAGCAATAAGGAGTTGAAAGGGGGTTTCAAAATCAAGCTCAATAGTTTTTTCTGGATAAATTTCATAGATGGATTGTAGAATCGTATCTCGCTGTGATTTGGTACGAATACGTGTCATACTATTTTTTACGAAAAATTTTCCACCAAAGATAGATCGCACACAGTGGAATGATAATATAAGTAAGTTCATGTCCGTATTTTGAGACAATATCGATAACATCCGATCAAAAGAAATACCCCAGAGCTACCAATATTCCACACCAAAGAGTAGCTCATACGAATGTCAGTAGAACAAAAGGAACTATTCGCATCGCAAAAATCCCTGCCGGTATTGAGATCAGGTGTCGTACGACAGGAATAAATCGACCAACAAAAGTATAGATATAACTATTTGAGAGAAATAAATCTTCTGTTTTTCTATATTTTTTTGGAGTAATTAAAATATATTTACCATATTTTTCTAAGAATGGTTTTCCAAGCCATCGTCCAAGAATCCAGTAGTTTACCAGTGCTCATACGACCGATCCGAGACCACCAATGAGCGTAGCAAGATATGGGTTCATAGATCCACTCATAGCAGAAATACCAGCAGGTATCATCACAAGCTCTGAAGGGACTGGCATGATAGAAGATTCCATAGCCATCAGTATAAAAATACCAACATATCAGAGAGACTCGAGAGACTCGAGTAATATGAGCGTAAAATGCTCCATAGTAAAATTATTTACTGAGTTCCGCTATTTCATTTTCTATCTTCTGTATCTCTTCAAAGTCAGTCGTATAAGTTTTTTGCCATCTTTGTACCATATTTTCTACGATAGCTTGTTTTGTTTTGGCTCCGAGAACTCCAGCATAAGGTGAGGAGAGGCTGTCAATTACTTTGAGATCAAGCTGATACTGAGCGAGAGCACCCTTGGTGAGATTTCAGAAAATAGCTGTATCCTTGTGATTGAGGTATCCGTATTCTTTCAGAAGCTTCTGGAGAATACGAATTTCACCATGAATTTGCCCGACTTTAAGGGAAGGGATTTTATTGATAGTTGATTCAAATGTTTTTCTTTTTTCTTCTGCAACGGTGACACGAGCTGCTTTGATTCTTTCTAATTCTGCATTGAGAGCGTCAATTTTTGCTTTCCGTTCGAGATAGGCTTTGTAGGCTTCTTCAAGGGTAGATTGTGTCACTGGTCCATAGAATCCAGCACCAATATCGTCATTACTCGTCACAATTTGTTTTGCAAGCTGGAACTCGAGAATAGCATCAACAAGTCGTTTATTATAGAGTCCATCAGCTTCAAATTTGAAGTATCACATTTCTTTGAGCATTTTTTGTAACTCTCGGATATCAGCACTTTTGGCACCATCATAGACGTCACCACTGATAGCACTTTGTTTGCTGTCATCAAGTGATGATGTACTACCCGTATTGTTGAGAGAATCAGTGGTTGTGTTTGTATCAGAAGAGGTAGGGATACCGTTTGAGGTCTCTACTATGCTTGTTGTATTGGTATTTCCTTGAAGCACAGTACGGAGTCGTGACCGTGTTTTAGGACCGTATACACCAGCACCTTCTTCATCACGTTTTGTGACAATTCATTGTGCTTTTTGGAAAGCAAAGACAGAATCCTTAAACTCTTGATCATATATACCGTCGGTCTCACCAATTAAGGCACTTACTCGCTGAAGAAGACGTTGCACGGTCTTGATATTTTCACTTGTTGTAAGTGTTGAAAGAGAAGACGTAAAAGGATCAAAACTGGTTGAGGTCTTCGGTGGTGCTACAGTTGTTGTACCAGGATTTCCACATTCACTCGGAAGGAAATCAAGGCTAGCAGTGTCAGTCTTTCCTGTATCATCGAGAGATGCATAGACAGTTTGTACACCAAAGTTGATAGCTCGACACAGCCCTTTCTGACCAGAGCCCATATAGATATCAAGACGAGGAAGTCTAGAAGCAGTATTGATGGCACCGCCACGATCAAGGACAGTTCCTTGATAGCTAAAATCATATGTTTTCCCTTTTATAGTGATACTTTGGCTGACACTGATTCGTGTGTTAAATGGGATATTTTTTGGAGCTGCAATAGCACCGATACGGACTTTTGCCCCTGAGGCGGTTGTTTTCCCCTCGCCATTCATACGGATCTCATCCTCATAGTTGCCATGAAGATAAAAGTCTTGACCTTCTTCAGGAGAATAATATGCTGAAACCAGATAAAAACCACCTTCTGCCTGAGCTATAGGTACTAATTGTAGACAAAGAACTCCTACTACAAGTGATGCAAATAAACGACGCATAATAAAAAATTAAGTGGGTACATTATAGTCTTTTTGATACTTTCACAAGCACTTTTTCTTGACAAAAAATACCTCCAGAAGTTGCTTTCTTAAAAGGAAAAAATATACTCTCGTATATGGTAACAAACAAGCGTACTATTGGCAACATCGGTGAAGACATGGCGATACCATACCTTGAAGAGAAGGGCTATATGATTATAGAACGCAATGCTACATTTCTTGGAGGTGAATTAGATATCATAGCTCATTATAAATGACTCTGGCGATTTGTAGAAGTCAAGTATCGAGAAACAACCATGTTTGGAATGCCAGAAGATGCTATGACGCCAAAGAAAATCAAAACTCTTCTGAGGGCTATAGAATTTTATTGCCTCAAAAAAAATATTGATACAACCCTTGTTCGCCTGGATTTTCTCGGAATACTCAAGATGTCAGATGGAACCTACGAATACCGACTTATTCAGGATGTTAACTAGTTGATTGTGCTAGCCACTGCTTCTTGTGTGGATGTGATGACGCTCGAAGGTGATGACGCCTCTTTCTCACACGATGAGATACCAATTTGGACTACAAATACACCGTCTGAGAAAATAAGCTGTATTTCTTCTCTGTATTTATATGCACTAGTCAAGTGCTCGGAAAGAAAGTTTGGGATATTTTCTTTTCCAGGAAATTTGATACTTTTGAAATCGAGAGAAGTGATACTTGAGGATACAAAATTATAGTTCACCAAGTTTCATTCTTGGCTTACAATACAGGTACATACACCGTCTGAGCATTTTAATGTAAGTATATCTTGTCAGCTTGTATCTATGTTTCCAGTGTCATTCCGTACGCGCAGAGAGGGGCTCTTATTTATGTATGATTGTAGTGTTTCTTCTACTTGTTCCGTAGGGAAAGGAATAAGAGAGAGACTTCATTCTCCTAAATAAAATCGTTCTGCGGTGATACAGGTTTCTCATGCTTGGATATTAGTTTCTGACATAGGTGGAATGGTTTAAAGGTATTTAATAACTATTAATCTATAACGTCAAGAATTCTATAAGAATTTTTCAGAAATCAACTATACTTTTTCAGTTCTTTTTAATTCTGATATATATGCAACTTTTCCTTGATTCTGCTGATTTAGTTCTCATAAAAAAATACCAAGAATATGGTTTCATTGACGGCATCACTACAAATCCATCTATTATTGCCAAAGAAGGGGTCCATCTCGAAACCCGTATTCGTGAAATTGCTGAGTTGGTTCCAGGTCCTGTCAGCTGTGAAGTGACGACACTCACTGCTCATGAAATGATTACTCAGGGGCGAGAATATGCTTCTTGGGCAGACAATATTTATGTAAAGCTTCCTATTATACCTGAAGGCCTTAAGGCTCTGAAAGTTTTAGCTTCTGAAGGTATTCCAACAAATATGACACTCTGTTTCTCTGTAGCTCAAGCATGGGCAGTAGCAAAGCTCTGAGCAACACTCGTGAGTCCTTTTGTTGGACGGCTTGATGATATAGGAAAAGACGGGGTAAGATTGGTCGAAGATATCGTAAATCTCTATCGTCTCCATGGATACGAAACAGCCGTGCTTGCTGCGAGTATTCGTTCAGTAGAACATATTCATCGATCAGCAGCTGTTGGTGCAGATATTGTGACGATTCCTCCTCACTTGATCGATGAGATGCTCTATCATGAACTCACGGAAAAATGAGTAGCACTCTTTATGGAAGATGCCAAAAAAAGTCTATAGCATATGTCCATAAATTTTTCTCAAACTTCCGATATGCATGAACTTCAAGCGATAGCGAGACGGCTTCGCCTAGATGTTCTCGATATGCTCGACAAAGCAGGATCATGACACATCGGTGGTGCTTTCTGAATGGCTGATATTTTTACGGCACTCTATTTTTCATTTCTCACTGTTTTTCCAGACGATTCAAAAAATACAGACAGAGATTACTGTCTTCTTTCTAATGGACATATTTGTCCGATTTGGTATGCGACTTTGGCAAGAAAATGATTTTTCCCCATGGAAGAGCTGCAGTCTCTTCGAAAAATAGATTCACTCCTTCAAGGGCACCCAAATATTTCTATTCCTGGAGTAGAAAATTCATCGGGTCCTCTCGGACACTGACTCTCTCAGGCAGTCGGAGTAGCTCTTGCACTACAAATAGAGGGAAAGAAAAATAAAGTAGTGTGCTGCATGTCAGATGGAGAACATCAAGAAGGTCAAACGTGGGAAGCTATTATGTCAGCGAGCAAATTCAAACTCAACAACCTTACTGCTATTATAGATTGCAATGGTCTTCAAATAGAAGGTACGACTGATGAGGTAATGCCTTTAGGGGACTTAGTTCAAAAATATAGTGATTTTGGTTGGGAAGTACAAGAAATAGATGGACATGATTTTACGCAAATTCTCTGAGCACTCCAATGGGCAGAAACATGCAAAAAACCAGCCATGATTTTGGCTCAAACGATTCTAGGAAAGGGGGTTTCTTTTATGGAGAAAAACTGGAAATATCACGATTGGCCAGCAAAAGCGGAAGACACTGAAAAGGCACGAGCGGAATTATCGACTCCCCTCTAATACTGTTCAAAAAAAACGGAATCTTTTTCTATATCATGAGAAGTAAGTATTGCTCGTACTTCTGTTACCATTGATGGGCTTCCACAGACACTATAGAGGGTATTTTTATCTATAAGTTCTGCATTATTTCTGAGATAATTTGTGACTCTTCATTGAAAATAAGTATCCTCTTTTCATTGAGAGAGACAAAATTGATATGAAAAATTTGGGTATGTATCAGACCATTCTTGGAGTATTTTGTGGTAAAATAGATCTTTCTCTTCCCGCACTCAAAAAATAAATATTACTGATGCACTAGGAGTTTTTTCTAAAATGGATTTTGCCTGAAAATGGAGTGGTGCAAAACCAGTACCCGTACCAATAAAAATAATTCTTTTTTCTCATACATCTGGCAATACAAATCTCCCAGTTGGTCACCAGACTTGCATTTTGTGTCCAGGTATTTGTTTACAAATAGCCTTACTTCCGCCTTTCCCATCAGGAATTGCTTTGATGATGAAATAAAAGTTCCCTCATTCATAATGGTTAATAGAATAGGATCGTCGGAGCCTAGAATTAGTATTATCAGTATCGCAAAGGAGGAATTGTCCAGGCAGCGGTGTTGTTTTTATCTCACTTGTGTAGGTAAGCTCATACACATCGTGCGTAAGTTGCTTTTTCTCAATCAATGTAATAAAAAAAGAGTCCATAGGATTCACGGGTTGTGATAGCTATAGTACTCTTTTTTGTTTTTTTTCAAACCTGTCTCTGATATTATTGTACGATAACGTCAGAAAGACGCATAATAGGAGTCAAAATAGCGTAAGCAATCAGACCCACCACAATCGCCATAACTACGATAATTACTGGCTCAATAATCTTATTAATAGCAGAAACGGCCACATCCACTTCTTCATCATAGAAGTCAGCAACTTTGACAATAATACTATCAATTTTTGCGGTTTCTTCACCGACTTTGATCATTTGTGTCACCATATCGGGGAAAAGTGGGTCTCACTCAAGGGATTTACCCATAGTGACACCTCGCATCACGTCATCACGGAGGAGCATGATTCTCTGTCTGTACACTTCGTTTCCCATCGCTCATGCTATGATTCTCAGGGATTCTACAATTGAGATTCCACTTCCCATCAGACTGGCTATCAGTCGAGAAAAACGTGCCAAAAGCATTTTTTGTATGAGTGTGCCAACCCCAGGAATATGGAGTATAAACCTATCTGTCAAAAAGAGTCCTCATTCTGTTTTACGCCAGTTTTTCCAAATAAGGCTAAATATAACAGGTAACACAAAAAACAGATACCAGTAGTCTCCTGTGAACTCACTTACATTGACGAGTATTTGTGTAGAGGTGGGGAGACCTCAGAAGTCAGAAAAAAGGCCTACCAGAGGAGGTACTACCTTCCACATAATGACAAAAATAACCGTAATCATGACTATGATAATCAGTGATGGGTACACAAGGGCCCCTATCATTTTTCTTTTTAAAGAAGAGAGTTTTTCTATTTGTGAAGCGATTTCAAGGAGTGTGACATTGAGTTTACCAGTTTTTTCTCATGATTCTACCATGGCGATTTCAGAATCTCAGAAACTTTTCGGAAACTCTCTCAGTGTCGCTGAGAGGTTTTTACCAGAGTGGATATTCTCAATCATTTTTGCTTCAACCTTTTTAACGGACGGATTTTTTTGCTCATCATGAAGAATTTTTATAGCCTGAAGGACAGTGAGTCCAGCATTGACCATGGTAGCCAAGAGTCGATAAAAAGTCATTTTATCTTTGAGTTTCATTCTCTTTCCAGAAACTAAAATACTATCAAAACTCTCCAACCAGCTTGTGTGACGTGTTGCTTTTGGGGCTTCAAATTTTTCTGAGAGAACGATAATAGTACTATTTGGCATAAAAGAATTAGTTACGAACGACACTATAGACTTCATCGAGAGAAGTGATTCCCTGAAGAGCTCGGATGACACCATCCTGCTCCATAGAGATCATACCGTCTTTGATCGCTGCATTGAATATTTCATTTGAAGTAGCTCCTTGCATGATCATATCTTTGATTCATTGACTGATCTCCATCACTTCATAGACCGCTACTCGTCCTGAGTAGGCATCGTCTGCAAATTCTACTTTTGACATATCGGGTTCAGAAAAGAGAGGATTTGACATGATTTCACGTGAGATTCGATTCTGGAGCTCATCTTTTGGGATAGTAGAGAGGACGGTTTCTATCCTCTTTTGCATATAGGGGTCAAGCTGAGCAAAAGTTTTCTTGATAGCTTTTTCAGGATTTATCCTTCGTACAAGACGCTGAGAGATAATCGCATTAATAGTTGCCGGAATAAGGAAGGTCTTGATACCGAGGTTAATTAAACGTGTCACAGTTTCGGCAGCTGAATTGGTATGGATAGTTGAGAGTACGAGGTGACCCGTAAGAGCGGCTTCGAGGGCGATATCAGCTGTCTCACTATCTCGGATTTCTCACACCATTATGATATCTGGATCTTGACGAAGGGCAGTGCGGAGACCAGATGCAAAAGTATATCCGATATCAGGGAATACCTGACTTTGATTGATACCATCTACCACTATTTCGACTGGATCTTCAAATGTCATAATATTCACATCACTCGTGTTGAGTTTTTTGAGCACTGAATAGAGAGTCGTAGATTTACCCGAACCGGTTGGACCGGAATTGAGGATGATGCCATTTGGTTGAGCGATCGCTTTGAAGAGAACGGTTTGATTTCGTCCTTCAAGTCATAAATTAGCAAGATCAGGAACTTTTTTTGTTTTATCTACAATACGCATTACTACTTTTTCTCCATGGACAGTAGGAAGTGTCGAGAGACGCAAATCAAACATTTTATCGTCCACACTATGTGAGATACGTCCATCTTGAGGTTTACGAGTTTCGTCCATCTTGAGGTTACCGAGGATTTTGTACCTTGCAACGATTTGGGGATGGTTGGTGAGAGGGTATTCTAATATCACACGGAGTACTCAGTCAACTCGATACCGTAATCTGACACGTGTTTCTTCTGGCTCAAGGTGGACATCTGAAGCATTTATTTCAATAGCACCTACAATCATGAGATCACAAATACTCGACGGGTCTTCCTCATCGAAGATTGCTTGTTTGAGTATTTCTAGTGTATTTCTCATGATAGGTGAATAATTAGGATAAAATATTATGGATTGTTCTTCTGGAACTCTTCTAATTGGATAAGTTTTTTCTGAATAGAAGACACAGTCGTCATAAGGTCTGATCGTCGCTTCACTCGCCCGAGGGGACTACTGCCTTTGTCTGCTGCAAGAATACTCTTATAGGTATCACGTGCGGAATTGAGAAGTGTAATGATATTAACGATCTTATTTTCGTCAGTACAGCTCATTTTTTTCTTACAGAGTTCTAGGAGCTTATTTGCTGCACTTATCAATTCTCACGGTTGTACATCTCAGATATTTTTTGCAAGCAATTGATCCATTTTCATCAGATGGTCGCCGCTGACACCACGGATATAGAATGTGAGTGTGAGAGAGATATTCCACTCCTGATATTCTTGCGTGATAACGGAAGCATCTTTTTCTGTAGGAGAAATAGAGAGATTATTGACGATAATAAGTGGATTTTTGAGTTTAGAGAGCGAGTCTGTAAGTTGTGAGAGCTTCTTATCGATCCTTGGATAGATATGCTGAATAGAAAATTGATTATTTTGCATTTTCTGCACTTTGATACCTCCAGTTCTTGAGAGAAAATCAAGTAGTTGGATAACATCCTGATTACTTACCTTATCAAATTTAAGAGGAATATCATAGGCTCCAATTTCTGAACCATCTTGGTTGAACCGCACTCCTTCAATACCAATAGCTCCCATTGCGTGTCCAAGATGATATTCTTCTGCGATATCATGCTGGATAAAATCTATCAGACTTTTGAGTGTAATTTTACCAGTAATATGCTTTGTATTCTCAGTTCCAGGTATTCCAGATACTCCAGAGAAAACGGGAATAATTTCTGCGATATCATCCTGTACTTTCTCGAGATTTTCTTTTGATTGTGCATCCCATGAGCTCTTGAGCCAAGTGGTATAATCTTTTTCTGCACTATCTTTTTTTGTGATACGTTTGATAGTTTCTAGATTTTTTTGTTCTTCAGGGGTACCTATACCTATAGTGGATCATATACCTGGAACAATATTTGTAATCGTTGTGAGTCTGAGAGCATCCATTGTTGCTTCAGTTATTTTTTGATCCGATACAATTCCCTGTTCTCGTATGTTATCAATAGTTTGTATTTTTTTTTGATTGTGTTCCTCGAGTTGTTTTCAGAGCCTTGAGAATAAGTCATAGGAAAACCATAATCCACCTAGAAGAGCAATACATATTACAAACCATGCAATAGTCGCATTTCGGAGATCGATAAGATAATTTTTAGTAGCTGGCATATATATTATATTTTTTTAAGAAGGTCTCATTCGTAGCGTGCAGGTACGTAGATAATACTCACACTAAATGATGTTGAGAGGATATTGTTCTTTGCATCGACTCGGAGATCTATGGAGCTCGGATAATTCACGAGGAGCTGGTCGGTTTCTTCGAGACTTTCTAGGAATTTGATAGCTTCATCCCGTGGTTGAATAGGAGGCACTGATTTGATGCTACATGAAAAATCCGTTGAGAGTCATTGAAACTTCACATCAGTACAGGTGATGGTATTTTTTCCTTTGATACTTCCTTCTTTCACTTTTTCAGCTACGAGCTTGAGTATCTCATTATGCTTTATACGGTTATCAGGATCAAGCACTAGGATAGTATTGATCTCATCACTTGATTCGAGGGTACTTCCAAGAAATTTCTTTATAAGGGTCGCCTCATAGGCCTCTTTTAATTTTTCTGTCATATATTTTTCCTCCATTCCAAGTAAATGACTGAGTGTATCAGGAGTGAGACAGGTATTTTCAGCGAGGAGTTTCTTGAGGTCTATATCTTTTCTTGGATTTTTTTCTAGAAAAGCAAGAAATTCTGTGCTCGCATCTATTTTTCTATTATTTCCTGCATTGACCCAAATACAGATAGAACTTCCTTGATAGACATATTTTGTTTGTCTCATAATCCATGCATTCTGAGTCTGATTGCGAGACCAACTATAAGCCACGAAACAGAATATGGCTATAAAGGCAATCAAAGAAATCATCTTTGCCATAAATATGATTCTCAGGAGGAGGTATTCGATTTTTTTCTCAGTATCAGGACTGATGTTATTTGGACTTTGAAATGATTCAGCACTGAGTTTCTCATACTCTGATACATCGATTTGTGTATCGGGTGGAGTAGAAAGGGTGGTAGGGGTATTTGTATCCATAAAGCTAGTCTATCATATATTTATTCTCTATGCAAAGGTTTTTTTCCTTTTTTCCCTTATATCTTTGTTGACACATATTATTATATCGCATAATGCATACTATGCAGTCAGAAACAATTCATTTTTATGCTACCAATCCTCAGCATCGAGGAGAAATACCAGATGCTACTCTCACACATACTGAGTCAAATAGGATTTGTGGAGACACTATCACCGTGCATCTTCGCATACAGGAGGATATTATTCAGGAATGGTCTTTTTCATGAGATGTTTCGATGATTACTGTGGCATGTTCAGGATTGTTTTGAGATATGATTCAGCGAGTGAATATTGATACCGTGATGCAATGGAATCAAAAAACAGTCATAGATGAGACTGGTATTGAGGTTTCACCTCGTCGAAAACGAGCCCAAGTCCTCGCACTACTAGCGACGAGAAATGCTCTTCATATCTATCTCAAGGATGGTCAAAAAGATGACTTTAGCGATATTATTTCAGATATCTAGAGTGTAGGCTGTAGACCGTCGATGAATATATTAGGATGTATATCTACCTGATTCAATTTGTTTCTTGACCAAGCCTTTCCAAAATACCAAGATTTCCCCTTCCTGAATGAGAACATCTCTGTCACAAGAAAGGATATCAGAGACGGAGCACATTGAAAACCCCCTATGATTTCAAAGGGGTAGACAAAAAGTTGCTCTTGCTGTCTCTATTTATTACGATTGATGATACGTATAAGGAATAATATAATTGCCACAACAACTAATATATGGATAAATCCACCAATGGTATAAGAGGATACAAGTCAGAGTAACCAGAGAGCGAGCAAGATAATAGCAATAGTTTCAAGCATAGAAGGAGATTAAAAAATAATTCAGTTACCCGACTATATAAGCAAAAAATATAAGCTTAACTCATAGTAAAAACTACGACGACCAATGAGAGGAATCATAGGCGAAAAAGTTAGAGACTAAGAGTATATACCTTATTTACTAAAATCAAACTATGCGACAGTAAAAATTTTCGTCAAAAATGATGATGATTTTTTATTGTGAGATGATTTTTTATTGTGAAAAGTGGGGAATGGATATAATAAATCGCAATGACTGAAACAACTATTACATGTCCTGCTTGCTGACATACTTTCTCTCTCTCTGATGTCCAAAAACATGAGCTCAATCATATGCGAGCTGATATGGAGAAAAAAATAGAAGGAGAAGTAAAACAGAAAGCCCTTGATTGGGCAAAAACTGAGATAGAAAAAGCTCGCAAAGATGAACAAGAGAAGCACCAAGCTGCATCAGTCGAACTACTGGAGCTCAGAAAGCGCGATGAAGAGGCTAGGAAAAAACAAATGGACTATCTCAAACAGTCTCAGGAGCTGGACCAAATAAAAAAGAATCAGGAAATAGAAATAGAAAAAGCTAAAATGGAGGAAAGAAAAAAAGTAGAGGAAGAATCGAAGAAACAAGCAGAAGAAAAATCAAAATTTGAAACAGACAAGATGAAGCTCGAATATGACAAACGAGAAGCTGAACTCAAGAAGCAACTTGAAATGACACAAAAGGCTGTCGAAGAAGCAAACCGCAAAGCCAATCAAGGCTCTATGCAAATACAATGAGAAGTAAA